>JAAYEJ010000031.1 GCA_012728835.1 Candidatus Brocadiaceae bacterium
CATGCCGAAGCGACGCAAGTTCATGCCGGAGTTCAAGGCCCGCGTGGCACTCGCCCTGCTGGCCGGGGAACACACGCAGGCCGAGGTCTGCAAGTCACACCACGTCCTGCCCCAGCAGGTCAAGCGCAGGCGAGAAGAGCTTGAGGCGAACGCCCACTTAGCCTTCGGCGGGGGCGAGGAGCAGGAGCAACTCAAGGGCCGCATCGCCGAGTTGGAGCGCATGGTCGGCCGCCTGACCATGCAAGTGGAGATCCTGGGAAAAGCCTCGACGCTTCTGGATGCCCCCCCGGCCCGCCGAAGGGAGGTGGCCGGCATGATGCGCCAAAGCTATCCCCTCGCCCCGATCTGCAAGGCCCTCGGCTTGAGCCGCTCGAGCTTCTACTACCAGCCGAAGCCCTGCGCGAGAAATGGGATAGGGCGGATGTGGCCGAGAAACGGCAGATCCTCGAAATCCTCAGTTTGAACTGGACGCTGGACGGCGTAAGTCTGGTGCCAGAAATGAGAAAGCCCTTCGACGTGATAGCCGAAGGGCTTGTTGTCCAGACTGGTCGGGGCGGAGGGATTCGAACCCTCGACCTCTAGCCCCCCATGCTAGCGCGCTATCCAGGCTGCGCCACGCCCCGACTTGCCCAGCATCTTACCCGGCCCCCGGCGGCCGGTCAACGGCGGATGGCCGGGAATCCGGCCGAAGGGGTCATTCGCCGACGATCTGCACGAATACCTCGCGCTCGCGCGCGCGCACGTCAAAGTCGAAGAAGACGATCTGCTGCCACGTGCCCAGCATGAGCCGCTTGTCGCGGAACGGGATCGTGACCGACGGGCCGATCAGGCTCGCACGGACGTGGCTGTGCCCGTTCTTGTCGTGCCAGCGCTCCTCGTGGTGGTAGTAGTGCTCGCGGGGGGCGATCTTCTCGAACATCTCCTCCATGTCCTTGACGAGCCCGGGCTCGAATTCCATGGTCGTGAGCGCCCCGGTCGATCCGGGCACGAACACCGTCAGGATGCCGTCCGAGACGGCGCTGCTGGTGAGGATGTCACTGACGTCGTTGGTGATGTCGACGACGTCCATCTCCGCTTCGGTGCTGAAGACGAATGTCCGAGTTTCGATCATGGCCTTGGCTCCCGCACCGCGAAGTGCGTGGTATGAATTCGGGTCCGCCAGGGCTATGATACCGTATCGGGCATGATGCTGGCAAAGCGAAAACACGTCGTCCGGTCCGGCCATGGGTGAGGGGTCAGCAGAGGCTGAGGCGATGCGCCGGGAGATGGTACGGGCGCAGATCGCCGCGCGCGGGGTGCGCGAGCCGCGCGTCCTCGACGCCATGGCGCGGGTGCCGCGCGAGCTGTTCGTCCCCCCGGCGCAGCGCCGGCATGCCTGCAGCGATCGGGCGCTCGGCATCGGGTGCGGGCAGACGATCTCGCAGCCCTACATGGTGGCGTTGATGACCGAGGCGCTGCATCTGGGCGGCGCGGAGCGCGTGCTGGAGGTGGGCACGGGCTCGGGCTACCAGACGGCGGTGCTGGCGGAGCTGGCGGCCCATGTCTACACGGTCGAGCGGGTGGAGGACCTTGCGGAGCCGGCGGGGGCCCTGCTGGTCGAGGCGCTGGGCTACCGGAACATCTCGCTGCGGGTCGGCGACGGGACGCTCGGGTGGCCGGAGGAGGCGCCGTTCGACCGGATCATCGTCACGGCGGCCGCGCCGCATCGTCCCGACAGGCTTCTCACTCAACTGGCCCCGGGCGGGGAGGCCGTCGTGCCGGTGGGGGCGGGCCACTGGCAGGTGCTGACGCACTACGTGCGGTCGCCGGAGGGGAGGATCACGGGGCAGGCGCTCTGCGAGTGCGTGTTCGTGAAGCTGATCGGCGCGGACGGCTGGTAGGCGCCTTCAGGGCCGGCGGGCCAGAAGGTCGCGGTAGAGCGCCTCGGTGGCGTGGACCATTGTGTCGATCGAGAAGCGTCCGGCGAACCGCCGCCGGCCCTCGCGGGCCATGCGCAGCGCCTGCTCGGGATGCTCGACGGCCTCGAGCAGGGCGTCCGCGAGGCCCTGTACCGATTCCGGCTCCACGAGCCGGCCCGTGATTCCGTCCAGGATGACCTCGGGGGCGCCGTCCAGCGCGAAGGCGACCACGGGTTTCTCGCACAGCAGCCCCTGGACGAGCACGCGCGGCAGGCCTTCGCGCAAGGACGCGTGCACGAGCACGTCCATGGCGCTGATCGTGGCGGGGACCTCTTCGGGCGACACGAGGCCGGCGAAACTGACGCGGTGGGCGACGCCGAGCTGCCCGGCCAGGCGCGCCAGCTCGATGCGCAGGGGGCCGTCGCCGACGAACAGGCAGCGTGCCTGGGGACAGCGTGCCAGCACGGCGGGCAGTGCGCGGATGACGAACTCATGGCCCTTCAGGTCGAACAGGCGCGCGACCTTGCCGATGACCACGTCCGCGGGCGCGATGCCGAGGCGCCGGCGGGCGGCGGCCCGCAAGGGGGCGGCCCGAAGGTGGGACGCGACGTCGAGGCCGCTGTAGATGAGGGAGTAGCCGCCACGCGGTCGGATGCCGGCCCGGACGGCCTGGTCCTGCATGGCGCGGGCGACGCAGACGATGTGGTCGGTCACGCGGGCGGCCTGGCGCTCGGCCCGGATGTAGGCGGCATTGAGCGCGCGGGGGGCGTAGCGGTGGAAGGGCAGGCCCTCGATGGTGTGGACGATGACGGGCACGTTGGCAGCGCGGGCGGCGAAACGCCCGAGGATGCCGGCCTTGGAGCTGTGCGTCTGGACGATGGCGGGACCGAACCAGCGGAGCAGGCGGACCAGTTCGACGAAGGCGCGGGCGTCGCGCAGCGGGGCGATGGGGCGGCGCAGGGCGGGCACGACGGCGCAGGGGATGCCGAGGCGGCGGACCGTGCTGAGGAGTTCGCCCTCCGGGCCGATCGGCGGGCCGGTGATGAGGAGCACGTCCCAGCCGCGCTGCTGCAGTCCGTGGCAGGTGTGCAGGGTATTCTCCTGCGCTCCGCCCAGGATCATCCGCGTGATCACGTGGCAGACACGGACGGGCGGAGTTCCCATGGATGTCATGGCCGGGGAGGGGCGGACATCAGCCGTCGAACTTGCGGAACAGCAGCGAGGCGTTGTGTCCTCCGAAGCCGAAGGAGTTGTTCAGCACGACGCTGAGGGGCCGTTCCTGGGGCGTCTTGGGGACGAAGTTGAGCCCACAGCATTCCGGATCGGGATCGTCCAGGTTGATGGTGGGCGGACAGACGCCGTCCTGCATCGCCCAGATGCAGATGGCGCTCTCGAGGGCGCCGGAGGCGCCGAGCAGGTGTCCGACCACGCTCTTGGACGAGCTGACGGCCAGCTTGTAGGCATGGCTTCCGAACAGGGCACAGATGGCCTTGGCCTCGACGTCGTCTCCGGCGGGGGTGCTGGTGCCGTGGGCGTTGATGTAATCGACGTCCTCGGGGTGGAGGCCGGCGTCGGCGAGGGCGTTGCGCATGGCGCGCACGGCGCCGCGGCCCTCGGGATCGGGCAGGGTGACGTGGTAGGCGTCGGTGCTGGCACCGTAGCCGGAGAGTTCGGCGAGGATATGGGCGCCGCGTGCGCGGGCGTGTTCGAGGCTTTCGAGCACGAGGCAGGCGGCGCCTTCGGCCATGACGAAGCCGTCCCGGTTGACGTCGAAGGGGCGGCTGGCGGCCTGGGGGTCGTCGTTGCGGGTGGAGAGTGCCTTGGACTGCTGGAAGCCGCTGAGGCCCATCGGGGTGACGGCCGCCTCGGCCCCCCCGCTGATGACGACGTCGGCCCGGCCGTGGCGCACGCAGGACATGGCCTCGCCGATGGCGTGGGAGGCGGAGGCACAGGCGCTGGAGACGGACATGCTGGGTCCGTAGAGCCCCATGCGCATGGCCACCTGGCCGGGGGCGGCGTTGGTCATCAGTTTGGGGATCATCAGGGGGCTGGTGCGGCCCGGTCCGCTCTTGAGGAGGCGGCCGTGCTGCTCCTCGATCTCGTGGAGCCCTCCGATGCCCGTTCCGAGCATGACGCCGACCCGTTCGTGATCGACCCGGTCGAGATCGAGCCCGGACTCGGCGACGGCGGTCTGGGCGGTGGCAACGGCAAACTGGACGAAGCGGTCAAGGCGGCCCAGTTCGCGCTTGGTGAAGTGGGCCAGCGGATCGAAATCCCTTACCTCGGCGGCGATGTGGACGTCGAACGCCGAGGTGTCGAACGAGGTGATCCGGCCGACCCCGCTGCGACCTTCGCGGATGGCGGGCCATGCCGCTTCTCTGCTGCTGCCCACGGGCGAGATCACGCCCAGACCGGTGACGACGACGCGTCGGAGGTTCATTGGCTGGACTGGCTCTTCTCGATGTACGCGATGGCCTGGCCGACGGTCTCGATGGCCTGGGCATCTTCGTCGCTGATACTGAGGTCGAAGGCTTCCTCGAGGTCGATCACCAGCTCGGCCATGTCGAGGGAGTCGGACTGAAGGTCGTTGACGAAATGCGTCTCCGACGTAATCTGGTCCGGTTCGACACCCATCCTCTCAGCGACGAGGCTGACGACCTTCTCCTTAACGCTTTCGGACACTGCACGTCCTCCTGATTCTGATGTTGTCCCGCCGAGCCCCGGAGGCCGGGGCAGACCAGAACACGGGGCGCGGGCATCCACCGTGCGTGGCATTGTAACCGCAGACTCACTGCTGCCGCAAGAGGCCCCGACGGGTGCTGCCGGGGCCGCGCCGCTACATGACCAGCCCGCCGTCGACGGGGATGACCTCGCCCGTCAGGTAGCCGGCGTCCGGCCCCGCCAGGAAGAACACGACGCCGGCGACGTCCTCGGGCTGCCCGAAGCGACCGAGCGGGACCCTCTGCAGGGACGCCTGCTGGGCCTCTTCGGTCATCTTGTCGGTCATGGGCGTGACGATGAACCCGGGGGCGACGGCGTTGACGGTGACGTTGCGGCGGGCGAGTTCCCGCGCGGCGGTCTTCGTCAGGCCGATGACGCCGGCCTTGCTGGCCGAGTAGTTCGCCTGGCCGGCGTTGCCGCTGATGCCCACGGTGCTGGCGATGTTGATGATCCGGCCGCTGCGTTGTTTCGACATGATGCGCGCGGCGGCCTTGATGCCGTTGAAGACGCCGGTCAGGTTGATGGCGATCACGCTGTCCCACTCCTCGGGCGGCATGCGCACGAGCAGGTTGTCGCGCGTGATTCCCGCGTTGTTCACGAGGATGTCGACGGAGCCGAACGCCTCGGCGGCGGCGTTGACGGCGTCCTGGAACTGGTCGAGCTTCGAGACGTCGGCCTGGAGGGCTTTGAACTGCACGCCCTTCTCACGGATCAGCCGGCCGGTCTCCTCCAGGGAGTCCATGGCGACGTCGATGCCGGCGATGTTCGCTCCGCCGTCGGCCAGTCTGAGACAGATGGCGCGGCCGATGCCGCGCGACGCGCCGGTGACGACGGCGGTCTGCCCTTCGAGCGGTCTCACGGTGTCTCCTCCCATGCTTTCATCAGGTGGATGCGGCCTGTGCGCAGGCCCGTACGTCTTCCAGTCCGTTGACGGTGCGGCAGACGGCCTCGGTCGAGGTCCTCTTGAGCAGTCCCTGCAGGACGCGTCCCGGGCCGATCTCGTAGAAGTCTCGCATGCCCCTCTCGAGAAGCCAGTGCATGCAGGCGGTCCAGCGGACGGGGCTGGTGACCTGCCTCACGAGCAGGTCGCGGATCTCGTCCGGCCCGGCCACGGCCCGCGCCGTCACGTTGGCGACGACGGGCCAGCGGGGGGAGCGGATCTCCACCGTGTCCAGGTCGGCGGCCAGCCGGTCGGCGGCCGGCTGCATCATGGGCGTGTGGAAGGCGCCGGCGACCTGCAGTCGGATGGTGCGGCGGGCGCCCATGGCGGCGCAGGCGCGCGCGGCGGCCTCGGCGGCCGGCTCTTCGCCGCTGATCACGAGCTGGCCCGGGGAGTTGTAGTTGGCCGGCCAGACGCCCGCGCCGGTCTCCTCGCGCGCGCGTGCGCACGCCTGCTCCACCCGGGCGTCGTCCAGCCCGATGACCGAGTGCATGGCCCCTGGGCGGGCGTCGCAGGCCTCCTGCATGTAGCGGCCACGCCTCAGGACCAGGCGCACGGCGTCGGCGAAGGAGATGGCGTCGGCGGCGACCAGCGCGCTGTACTCGCCGAGGCTGAGCCCGCCGCCGGCGGCCGGATGCAGGGGCGCCCCGGCGGCCTCGGCCAGCGCGCGCAGGGCGGCGATGCTGACGGTCAGGATGGCCGGCTGGGCGACGTCGCTGCGCGAGAGCGTCTCGAGCGGGCCGTCGAAGCAGAGGGCGGCGATGTCGACCCCGGTCGCCCGTTCGGCTGCGTCGAAGACTTGCCGTGCGGCGGCGGATCCTTCGGCGAGGTCGCGGCCCATGCCGACGACCTGGGCTCCCTGGCCCGGAAACAGCAGTCCCATGGCTTTCATCGGCGTGCCCTCCGGCCCCTGGGTATCGGGATGGCGTCTCAGTAGCGCAGGAGCACGGACCCCCAGGTGATGCCGCCGCCGAAGGCGAGCAGCAGCACGAGATCGCCGCGTTCGATCTCGCCGGCGGCGGCCGCCTCGGCCATGGCCAGCGGGATGGAGGCGGCGGACGTGTTGCCCACTCGGTCGATGTTCATGTGGGCCTTGGACATGTCGATGCCGCTTCGCTCGAAGGCGCTCTTGACGATGCGCACGTTGCTCTGATGCGGGATGACCAGTTTGACGTCGTCGAGGCCGATGCCTGTGGCCTCGGGGATGCGCTGGATGAGTTCGGCGAGCTTGCCGACGGCCAGGCGGAAGACGTCGCGGCCCTTGAGGAACATGTAGTGCTGGCGTGCGTCGACGGTTTCGTGCGATGCGGGCAGGCGCGAGCCGCCGGCGGGGACCATGAGTATCTCGGGCCAGGAGCCGTCGGCGCCCAGTTCCGCGTAGAGGATCTCGCTGCCCTGGGAGGACGGCTGCAGGATTGCCGCACCGGCTCCGTCGCCGAACAGGATGCAGGAGCGGCGGTCTTCGTAGTCGGTGATGCGCGAGAGGGCCTCGGCGCCGATCACCAGGACGTTGCGCACCATGCCGGCCGTGAGGGCGGCGCCTCCCCAGGCGAGGGCGTAGAGGAAGCCGCTGCAGGCGGCCTCCAGGTCGCAGGCCATGGCATGCGTGGCGCCGATGGCGGCCTGGACCAGGCAGGCGGTGGCGGGGAAGAGGTGGTCGGGGGAGCAGGTCGCCACGAGGATGGCGTCCAGGTCGGCGGCGTTCATGCCCGCCTGCTGGAGTGCCTGTTCGGCGGCGACGATGGCCAGGTCGCTGGTGGCCTGCTCCGGGGCGAGCAGGCGGCGTTCGCGGATGCCCGTGCGGGGGAAGATCCACTCGTCGGTGGTCTCGACCATCTCGCTCAGGTCGGCGTTGCTCAGGACGCGCTCGGGCAGACAGGCGCCCAGAGAGGTGATCTCAACGGGCAGAGGCTTGGGGGTCTGCATTGTCTTTCACCGGGTCCGGGGGTCGCAAAGCGTTGGCGGTCCAGCTCAGGCACGCAGGCCACGGGCGGCTGCGTCCTTGCGGACGGCGCTCTCGATATGGTCGTTGACGCGGTGCTTGGCGAACAGCCGCGCTTCTCGGATGGCGTTCTGGATTGCGCGGGCGTCGGACGTGCCGTGCGTGACGATCGTGATGCCGTTGACGCCCAGCAGGGGGGCGCCGCCGTATTCGGTGTAGTCGGCACAGTGCCGCAGGTGAGAGAACAGGCCGCGGCACAACAGGAAGCCGAGCTTGTAGCGCAGGCTGTGCCCGACCTGCTCGCGGAGCCAGCCGATCACCTTCATGGTGAGGCTCTCGCCGAGCTTCAGCATGATGTTGCCGATGAAGCCGTCGCAGACGACGATGTCGCATTCGCCGGTGAACAGCCTGGCGGGTTCGGCGTGGCCGACGAAGTTCAGCTCGGCGCTGGCCAGAAGTTCGTACGCCTGCTTGACGAGTTCGTTGCCCTTGGTGCGTTCCTCGCCGACGTTCAGCAGGGCAACGCGCGGGCTGGGGATCCCGAGGACCTCGCGGGAGAACACGCTGGCCATGATGGCGTGCTGCAGCAGGTGCATGGGGCGCGAATCGACGTTGGCGCCGACGTCGATGGCCACCACCGTGCTGTCGATGACCTTCATGGCGGCGGCGATGCCTGGCCGTTGCACGCCGCGGAGCCGTCCCAGCTTCAGCAGGCTGGCGGCGGCGACGGCCCCGGTGTTGCCGGCGCTTACGAAGGCGTCGGCCTCGCCGCCGGCGACCATCTCGAGCCCGACGACGATCGAGGACCTCTTCTTCTTGCGCAGGGCGCGCACGGGGGCATCGTTCATGTCGATCTGCTCGGGCGCGTCGACGCAGCGGAGGTTGGCGGGATGGCCGATCCCGTCGAGATCCCGCTCCATCTCGTCCCGTGCGCCGCAGACGATCAGGTCGATGTCCGGGTACATGCGCGCAGCGTTGGCGGCGCCCGTCAGGCGTTCGTGCAGGGGCGCGTCACCGCCGAGGGCGTCCAGAACGATGCGGGCGCCGTCCGTTGACTCGGGCGGTTGTTCGCGCAGAGGCTCGGCGGCGCCCTCCGGGGATGCGGTCCGGTCTTGGGCCGGCGCGTTCATGCGGGAGGCCACGTGGGCTATCGCTCCACCTCGACGAAGGGACGGCCGCGGTAGTAGCCGCAGTTCGGGCAGACCGCGTGCGGTGTCTTCGGTTGGTTGCAGTTGGTGCAGAAGAACCTCTTCGAACGGCTTCCTTCGGCGCGCGTCCTGGTCGCGCTGGGCAGGTTCGGGATGCTCAGTGCGTCGTGCGTGCGGCGCTTGCGCTTGCGTTCCTTGCTGGTGCGTCTCTTTGGTACGGCCACGCTTCGAGTCCTCTTCCAGAGGGAGTACGGAAGGGCTGGCGTCCTGCCTACGGTCGGATGCCGCAGAAGCCCGCACCACCACAACCCAAGATGCGCAACTCGGCCGAAGTGCGGCACCGCCCTGCAGCGCTGGGGATTGTACCCCGACCAGGCGCCACATGTCAACCGGAAACGGCGGGCGCCGACCTGACCGGACGGGCGCACGGCCGGGCACGGCAGGCGCACACGCCCGCGGCGGCCGGGGTGGTTGGGCAAAAAGTCCGGAGAGTTCTACTTGACGCACTATGGCAGCTACAGATACCATGGATCGCATGGTGAGTGTCGGTGACCCCACCGACTGAGGGGGATTGATGCCCGGTCGTTTCGTCCGGCCACTGTCCCTGGATTCCTAAGTGCCAGTAGGAAGATGCCATGCCAGCGAAGGGGACGGGCTCCGCATGGAGCAAGGAGAAGATTGTCGGCTGCATTCAGGAGTTGCGCAAGAAGGGGGCAGACCTCTCGTACAACTCGATGGCGCGTCGCGAGCAGGGGCTCCTGGCCGCCGCCAACTACCACTTCGGCAGTTGGGGCAAGGCCGTGGACGCCGCCGGGGTCGACTACGCCCGCGAGGTGCGACGGATCCCCAAATGGTCCCAGGAGGCCATCATCGAGGCGATCCAGGCTGCGCATGCACAGGGCGCCGACCTGTGCTGGACCAGCGTGACGCGCGATAAGCGCTACTCCGCCCTGGCGTACGCGGCCATCCGCGAAAACCAGTTCGGGAGCTGGGATGCCGCCCTGGACGCCGCCGGGCTGGACGCCTCCCAGGTGCGTCGCTACAAGGCATGGAGCGAGGAGAGGATCGTCAAGGGGATCCGCGAGAGGCGGAAGAAGCGCCAGGCCCTCAACTCCAAGGCGATGCAGGAAGAGGACTCCAAGCTGTTCAACGCGGCCCTGAACTACTTCGGGAGCTGGGACAAGGCCCTGATCGCGGCCGGCGTGGCCCCCAAGGACGTCTACCGGCGTCGGCGCTGGAGCCCCGAGATCATCAAGGGGGAGATCCGCGGCCTCCAGCGCGAGGGCGAGGACCTGGCGGCGCCGAACATGCGCCGGAACCACTCGGCCCTCTACAGCGCGGCCTGCAAGTACTTCGGCACGTGGACGGCCGCCCGGGAGGCGTGCGGCATCCGGAAGAACTACCACAGGAAGAAGTAACCCGGGGCCTCACCGCCACACGATGCGCGTCAGTGCCTCCGCCTGGAGGGCGTCGGTCAGCTCCCGGACGACCTGCTCGGCTTCGTCCGGGCGCGTGCGGCGCAGTTCCAGCGTGTAGGTGGTGCCCTGCGGCTTCCAGTCGAGGTCGTACTCCAGCAGCTCCCAGCCGCGCGTGTGCAGGACCTGCCGGATCCGTGCGATCTGGTCGCCGCTGTGCCCGAAGTGCAGCCGGAGCCGGGCGTAACGGTCCCGCACGACCATGCCGCGCTCCCAGGCCGCCAGAGTGCGTTGGGCGAACAGCGCCACCAGGAACGTGACGACGGCCCCGAAGACGTAGCCGCACCCGAGCGAGAGCCCGATGGCGGCGGTCACCCAGATGGTGGCCGCCGTCGTCAGGCCGCGGATCCGGCGTCCCATCGTGATGATGGCCCCCGCCCCCAGGAAGCCGATGCCGCTGAGGACCTGTGCCGCCATGCGGCCGGGGTCCGCGCGCACGAGGCCCTCCGAGCCGTAGCCCGCCGCGAGACGGGGCATCTGCAGCGACACCAGCATCGCCAGCGTGCAGCCGATGCAGAGCAGGAGGTGGGTGCGCAGGCCGGCCGCGCGGCCGTGCCGCTCCCTCTCCAGGCCGATCAGACCGCCCAGGACGGCCGCCAGGAGTATCCGGAACACGGGGTCGAAACCTATGGGGCCCACCGTCTCGCGCAGAAACGGGGCGATCGACGCGATCCAGTCCATGGCATGCCTCCTTATCGGGTGACCGGGCCGGCAGTGCCCTGTCGGGGGCACATCCTGCCATTATAGGGTGCCGGCCGCCTCACCCCGCAATGCCGGCCGCGCGGCCGTGCCGCCGTTCTTTGCCCCGGCCGGAGCCATCTGGTAGAATCCGCAATGGTCTGCGTGCCGGTGTGTGGAGCTTGCGTGGGCGTGTCTGCAGCCAAGGGATATTATGCCATGAGGACCGCTCTCTGGGCCGTGGTGTTTTCCGCCGGCGTCGGCTTCGTTCTGGCCGTCTCCATGCGCGTCCCGCCCGCCCCCGGCGGGCCGGTCGAGCCGGCCCCTGCGGAGCGAGTGGAAGCCGATGCGGCCTCCGCCGAGGCGGAGGCCTCCGCCCAGGCGGAGGGCGCCGCCCAGGCGGAGGGCGCCGCGGGAGCGGCGGCTGCATGGACGCGGTTCGCCGCGCCGGCCCGGATCATGGTGAGGGCCGAGGACGTGGTGGAGCTGTGCGGACGGATGGTGCTGGCGGGCGACGTCCCGAAGTACGTCTGGTGTGAGGACGAGGACGAGGACGAGGAAGAGGGCGCCTCGGAGCAGGCGTGCGATCTGGCGGCGTCGGCCCGGGACCTTGCCGTCTTCACGTTCGACGTGGAGGAAGCGGGCACATACTACCCGTGGGCGCGGGTCTGGTGGCAGGACTCGTGCGGGAACTCCGTCGTGATCGGCATCCAGCCGGAGGGCGGCGCTGCGGCCGAGTACGTCGTGCAGGAGGGCGCGAACCGCTGGTGGCTCTGGCTGCCGGTGGCGGGGGCGGACGGGGTGCAGTTGCCGCGCGGCACGTGCCGATTGGTGGTGAAGAACCGAGAGGATGGGGCCCGGGTCAGCCGCGTGCTGTTCGCGGGGCGCCGCTACGAGGCCTACAAACCGGAGACGCCCGAGGGTTGAGCGCACGCGATGAATGACTCGGCCGCGACCCGGCGCCCAGAGCAGACCAGCCAGGACCGCCACCTGCGCGTCCTTGCGTGGCTCCTGCTCCTGCTCGTGGCCGTTCACTTCGGCTCCTCGCTCCTGCTGCGACCGCCCCGCGCCGAGCGCCTGCGGCTGGCCGCTTTCCGCGACGCCATGGGGGCGATCGGCGACCTGTACGTGGAGGAGGTCGACCGGGACACCCTCTACCAGGGGGCGATGCGCGGGATGGTGGCCGCCCTGTCGGACCGATACAGCGCCTACCTGACGCCGGAGCAGAGGGCGCGCCTGAATGAGGACACGGAGGGGAAGTACGCCGGCATCGGCATCATGCTGTTCCCGGCCGACGGACGCGCGATCGTCGAGGATGTGTTTCCGGACGGCCCGGCGGCGGCCGCGGGCCTCCAGGCCGGCGACTCGATCGTGCGGATCGACGGCCGGCCCGTGGCGGACCTGCGGCCGGACCAGATACTGGACATGATCCGCGGGCGGGTGGGCACGTCGGTGGAACTCACACTCGTGCGCCCGCCGCAGGACGAGCCGCTCGCCCTGACGCTGACCCGCGACAACATCGCCGTCCCCAGCGTGAAGTCTGAGGTGCTGGCGGACAACGTCGGCCTGCTGCGCATCACCTCCTTCAGCCAGAGCAGCGCCGCCGGCACCCGGGCCGCGCTGGAGGACCTGCAGAAACGCGGCATCGTGGGCCTGGTCCTGGACCTGCGCGGCAACGCCGGCGGGCTGGTGGGCCAGGCGACGGCCGTCTGCGACATGTTCGTCGAGAGCGGCCTGCTGTTGGCCCAGGAGGGCCGGGGCGGCCGGCGGGAGCCGAACGTCCTGGCGACCCCGGGCACCGTTCTGCCCGGCGTCGTGCCCGTGGTCGTGCTCGTGGACGAGGGCACGGCCAGCGCGGCGGAGATCGTCGCGGGGGCGCTGCAGGCACACGGCCGGGCCACGGTGGTCGGCACCGGCACGGTCGGCAAGGGCGCCGTCAACACCGTGATCCGCCTGCCGGACGGTGCAGGCCTGGTGCTCACGGTGACGCGCTACATGCTGGCCGGCGGCCGCGCGGTCGACGGCGTGGGGATCACACCGGACGTCCTGGTGGGGGAGATGCCCGCGCTCCCGGAGGGTCTGGAGGCTGCGCAGGTGCGGGCGTGGGTGATCGAACACCGCAAGAGCGCGCGGGAGGCCCAGATGCGGAAGGCCCTGGAGGTCATCGGCGCGAAGGCGGCCGAGCAGAGGTAAGCCATGCAGCCGACCCGCACGAAGATCGTCGCCACCGTCGGGCCGGCGTCGTCCTCGCCGGAGGCCATCGCCGCGCTGATCGCCGCGGGGGTGGACGTGTTCCGGCTGAACTTCTCGCACGGCACGCGCGAGACGCACGGCCGGGCCATCGAGGTGATCCGGACGGCCGCCGAGCGGGCCGGCCAGCCCGTCGGCATCCTGCAGGACCTGCAGGGGCCGCGGATCCGCACGGGGCTCCTGCGGGGCCATGAGCCCGTCGAACTCCGCGCGGGCGATGAGGTCGTGCTCAGGCCGGGGGACTTCAAGGGCGACGCACGCACGATCGCCGTCAGTTACGAGGGGCTGGCCCGGGACCTGAACCCGGGCGACTCCGTGCTGCTGAGCGACGGCCTGCTGGAGCTTCGGGTCCTGGAGGCGGACGAGGTCCGGGCCCGCTGCAGGGTCGTCCTGGGCGGCCTGCTGGGTGAGCGCAAGGGCATCAACCTGCCGGGCGTGCGCCTGGGCATCTCGGCGCCGACCGAGAAGGACCTGGAGGACCTGCGTTTCGGCCTGGAGCGGGGCGTCGACTACGTGGCGTTGAGCTTCGTGGAGAGCGGCGACGACGTGGCGCGGCTGAGGCGCGAGATGACGGCGTGCGGCGCGCCCGACGTCCCGGTCATCGCCAAGATCGAGCGCCCGCAGGGCGTCGAGAACCTGGAGGGCATCCTGGACGTGGCCGGCGGCGTCATGGTGGCCCGCGGCGACCTGGGCATCGAGATCCCCGCCGAAGCGGTGCCGGCCGTGCAGAAGCAGATCATCCGCGCGGCCAATCGGCGCGGCCGGCCGGTCATCACGGCCACGCAGATGCTCGAGTCCATGATCAGTGCGCCGCGCCCGACGAGGGCGGAGGCGTCCGACGTGGCCAACGCCATCCTGGACGGCACCGACGCAGTGATGCTCAGCGGGGAGACGTCCATGGGGCGCTATCCGGTGGAGTCGGTGCGGATGATGGAGCGCATCGCGTGCCACACCGAGCGGCTTCGGCGCGAGCGGCCCGACGCCGCGCCGGACTTCATCACGACGAGGCATACGGAGTTCGCGCTGGCCGGGGCGGCCTGCCTGATCGCCGATCAACTCGGGGCGGCGGGCATCGTGCCCTTCACGACCTCCGGGGCCACGGCCTGCTTCGTGTCGCAGCGGCGTCCGGCGGCGCCGATCTACGCGTTGACTCCCGAACCGGCCGTCTACAACCGTATGACCCTCCTGTGGGGCGTGCGGCCGGTGATGCTGGAGCGGTTCGACAACACCGACGAGATGGTGCAGCGGGGCGAGGAGCGCCTGCGGGAACTCGGCCTGGTCAGCGCCGGCGAGAGGGTCGTCTACATCGCCGGGGCGCGCACGAACACCCCCGGCGGCACCGACATGCTGAAGATCCATCGTTTCGAGTAGGTCCGGCGGAGGAACGCGATGCGGCGGCGGACGGCCATGCGGGGGGCGGCGGTGCTCTGCGCGGGCGCGCTGCTGGCCCTATGGGCGTCGGCGTGCTCGAACAACCCCTACGAACGGCCCGGCCACAGGAAGGTCTGGTACACCGTCATCGGCGAGGACCCGCACGGCCTCGATCCCGTGCGCGCCGGCGACACCCTTTCCGGCGGCATCATCGCGCAGATCTACGACTGCCTGTATGAGTACCACTACCTGAAGCGCCCCTACGAACTCGTGCCCTGCCTGGCCGAGACGATGCCGCAGGTCTCCGAGGACGGTCTCGTCTACACCATCCCGCTGAAGCGGGGTGTCCGCTTCCACGACGATCCGTGCTTCCCGGGCGGCAAGGGGCGGGAGGTCGTCGCCGAGGACGTCGTCTACGCGATCAAACGGCTGGCGGACAAGAACAACCAGCCGCGGGGCTGGTGGCTGCTGGAGGGCAAGGTGGTGGGGCTGGACGCCTTCCACGAGGAGTCCCTGGAGGCGGACGAGCGGGCGATGGACTACGGCCGGCCGGTGGAGGGCCTGCGCGCGATCGACAGCCACTCCCTGGAGATCCGCCTGACCGAGCCCTACCCCCAGCTCAAGTACGCCCTGGGCATGACCTACACCGCTCCGGTCGCGCGGGAGGCGGTCGAGTTCTACGGCGAGGACTTCGTGAACCATCCCGTCGGCACCGGCGCCTTCCGGCTCAAGGAGTGGAGCAAGCGCTGGCGGCTGATCCTGGAGCGCAACCCGACCTATCGCCAGGACGACTACCCGCACGAGGGCGAGCCGGGCGACCGCGAGGCCGGCCTGCTGGATGCCGCCGGCACGCGACTGCCGATCGTCGACGAGGTCCACTACACCATCGTGCGCGAGTCGCAGCCCATGTGGCTCTACTTCAAGCAGGGCTACCGCGACACCTCCGGGGTGAGCAAGGACAACTTCGCCGAGGCGGTCACGACGGCCCGCACGCTGACGCCGGGCTTCGTGCGCAAAGGGGTGCGGCTGATCAAGACCTCGGAGATGGACGTCTACTACGTCGGCTTCAACATGAAGGACCCCGTCGTCGGCGCCAACAAGGCGCTGCGGCAGGCCATGAGCCTGGCGTACGATACGGAGTGGCGCATCGAGCACATGATGAACGGGCGGGCCATCTCGGCGCAGAGCCCCATCCCGCCCGGCATGTTCGGCTACGACCCCGAGTTCCGGAATCCCTACAAGGGCCCCGACGCGGAGGCCGCTGCGCGGAAGCTGACGGAGGCGGGCTTCCCGGGCGGGACCGGGCCGGACGGCCGCCCGCTGCAGGTCTCCTATGACATCGGCTCGGCAGACCCCGCGGCCCGACAGAACGCTCTGGCGTTCGCCGAGGACATGGCGAGGATCGGCATCAGGGTGGAGATCATCACCAACACCTGGAGCGAGTTCCTGGACAAGCTCCAGAACGGCCGCACGCAGGTCTTCAATGTCGGATGGGTCCTGGACTATCCCGATCCGGAGAACTTCCTGCAACTGCTCTACGGCCCCAACAAGGCGCCGGGGCCGAACGGAACCAGCTACGACAACCCCGAGTTCAACGAGCTGTTCGACCGGATGAAGACCATGCATGACGGCCCCGAGCGGTACGCCCTGGTGCGCCGGATGGTCGAGATCGTCTGCGAGGACGCCCCCTGGGTTCCGAGCGTGCACGCCCTCAGCTACATCCTGGTGCACCAGTGGGTGCGCAACTACAAGCCGCACGGCATGACCGGGAGCTTCCTGAAGTACGTGGACGTCGACGTGAGCCTGCGCGATCGGCTGCGTCTGGAATGGAACCGGCCCGGGGCGGGGGAGGGCCTATGACGGCCTACGTCATCCGGCGGCTGCTCTACACCATCCCGCTGGTGCTGGGGGTGTGCCTGTTCACGTTCGTCCTGTTCGAGTGGATCGTGCCGCCGGAGGTGCGCGCGGCGCAGGCGATCGGCCGGCATGCCACCGCCGAGGCGATTCAGAAGGAGATCCGCAAGCGGGGATGGGACAAGGGGCTCGTCTGGAACGCCCGGGCCGAAGGGGTCCAGCGCCTGACCGACACGCGTTTCGCCCGCCACATGTCCCGACTGCTCCTGTTCCGCTTCGGGCGCACGGAGAAGACCCACGAGGACATCGGGCAGGCGATCCTGCGGGGGATGGTGCCGTCGCTGACGCTCACCCTGCCGATCTTCGTGCTCGGCCTGTTCACGGGCCTGTGCCTGTCGCTGGGCGTCGCCTACGTCCGGGGGACGGTTCTGGACCTGGCGGGCGTGGTGGTCTGCGTGGCCTTCATGTCGGTCTCCATCCTGGTGTACATCATCGTCGGCCAGCTCCTCCTGGCGCAGTACTTGCGGTTCTTCCCGATCTACGGCTTCGCGCGCGGGTTCGGCGTGTTGCGTTTCCTGCTCCTGCCCGTGCTGATCGGCGTCGTGAAGGGCCTGGGCGACGACGTGCGGTTCTACCGCACCATCCTGCTGGAGGAGATGACCCGCGACTACGTGCGCACCGCGCGCGCCAAGGGCCTGACGGAGACCGCCGTGCTGTTCCGGCACGTGCTGAAGAACGCGATGATCCCGGTGCTCACCCGCACGGTGATCGCGATCCCGTTCCTGTTCCTGGGGTCGCTGCTGCTGGAGAGCTTCTTCGGAATCCCGGGGCTGGGCAGCATGACCGTGGAGGCGGTGAACAACGGCGACACCGACGTGATGGCCGCCATGGTCTACATCGGCGCGCTGCTCTTCGCCTTCGGCAACCTGTTGACGGACATCAGCTACACGATCGCCGACCCTCGCATCCGACTGCAATGAGCACCGAGACCCGGAACGACGTCCCTGCGGCCCGCTCCCTCTACGCCGAGGCGTGGAGGACGCTGCGGCGCAGGCGGGTGGCGATGATCTGCCTGGGCGTCATCGCCGCCTATGTGTTCATCGGCCTGCTGGACATGGTGCCGGTCAAGCGCGAGAGCGCGCCCGGCGGGCGGATGGTCAGCCTGGCCGAATGGGCGATGCACGCGGTGATCGGCCCGGCCGATCGGGACAGGAGCTACGTGCCGCCCCTGACGGGGCGCCACCTGCTGGGCACCGACATCATGGGGCGCGACGTCCTGTTCAAGGCCGTGCGCGGGGTGCGCACGGCGCTGATCCTCGGCGGGCTCACGGCCCTGATCGCCATCCCCCTCGGCCTGTTCTTCGGTGTGCTGGCGGGCTACTTCGGCAGGTGGGTGGACGACCTGATCGTCTACGTCTACTCCACGCTGGCGTGCATCCCGGGCATCCTGCTGCTGATCGCGCTGATGCTGGTCATGGGCAAGGGGCTGGTGCAGCTCTGCATCGCCATGGGCGTGACGAGTTGGGTGGGGCTGTGCCGGCTCGTCCGAGGAGAGACGATGAAGCTGCGGGAGGCCGACTACGTGCTGGCCGCCCGGGCCGTGGGTGCGTCGGCTCCGCGCATCATCGTGCGCCACATCGTGCCCAACGTGCTCCACATCGTGGTGATTACGTTCACCCTGGGGTTCAGCGGCATCGTCATGTCGGAGGCCGTGCTGAGCTACATCGGGATCGGTGTGGAGGCGACGACCGTGTCGTGGGGGACGATGATTGCGGAGGCACGGATGGAGGTCTCGCGCGAACCCAGCGTCTGGTGGCATCTGGCGGGCGGCGCCGGGGCGCTGTTCGTCCTGGTCCTGGCTCTGAACGTGTTCGGCGACGCCCTGCGCGACGCCCTGGATCCCAAGCTCAGGACGCAGTGAGATGAGCGCAACCGAGCGGCCGACAGTCCTGGAGGTGAGCGACCTGCGGACGGAGTTCCGCACCGAGAACGGCATCGCCAGGGCCGTCGATGGCGTCAGCTTCCGGATCGGCCGCGGCGAGACGTTCTGCCTGGTCGGCGAGAGCGGCTGCGGAAAGTCCGTCACCGCGCTGTCCATCCTGCGGCTTGTGCCGTCCCCGCCGGGCAGGATCACCTCGGGCCGGGTGCTCTTCGGCGGGCGCGATCTGCGCGGCCTGTCCGAGCGCCGGATGCGCCGCGTGCGCGGGGCGGGCATCGGCATGATCTTCCAGGAGCCGATGACGGCGTTGAACCCCGTGTTCACCGTCGGCAACCAGGTCGCCGAGGCCGTGCGCGCCCATGCCGACGTGAGCCGCAGCGAGGCCCGCCGCCGCGCGCTGGACCTGATGGAGCGCGTCTACATCCGCGACGCGGCCCGCCGCTACGACGACTACCCCCACCAGATGTCCGGGGGGATGCTCCAGCGCGTGATGATCGCCATGGCGCTGGTGGGCAGGCCGGACCTGCTGATCGCCGACGAACCCACCACGGCGCTCGACGTGACCGTGCAGGCGCGCATCCTGGACCTGCTGCGCGAACTGCGCGACGAGATGGGCATGGCCGTGCTGCTGATCACACACGACATGGGCGTGGTCGCGGAGGTTGCCGACACGGTGGCCGTCATGTACGCCGGGCGGATTGTGGAGACGGCCGACGTCCGCAGCGTGTTCCGCACCCCCCGGCATCCCTACCTGGTGAGCCTGCTGCGTTCGCTGCCCCGGCGCGGAGGGCGCGGCGGACGGCTGGCCGTGATCCCGGGGCACGTGCCGGACCCGCGCCGGTTCCCGCCGGGGTGCCGCTTCCATCCGCGCTGTTTCATGGCGGCTCCCGCGTGCGCGGACAGCGAGCCGGAACTGCGCGGCGTCGGCAGGGGGCACCGGGCCGCCTGCCTGCGGCTGCCGGGCTACTGGGCCGACGGGGCACCGCCCGACCCCGCGCTGATCGCCACCGACGCCGAGAGGATGGGCCATGCCTGAAAGTGATGTCCTCCTGAGCGTGTGCGATCTGAAGAAGCACTTCCCCGTGCGCGGGGGGCTGCTGGGGCGGACCGTCGGCCACGTGCGCGCGGTGGACGGCGTGTCGTTCCAGGTCCGGCGCGGCCGCACGCTGGGCCTGGTGGGCGAGAGCGGCTGCGGAAAGACGACCACGGGGCGCACGCTCCTGCGGCTGCTGGAGCCGACCGCGGGCAAGGTGGTCTTCGACGGCCTCCCGGTCCACTCCGCCTCCGGCCGGCGCCTGCGCGCCCTGCGGCGCCGGATGCAGATCATCTTCCAGGACCCGTACAGCTCCCTGGACCCGCGCATGACCGTGCAGGCGATCGTCGGCGAGCCGCTGGCCGTGCACGGCATCGCCACGGGCTCGGCCCGCGGCAGGAAGGTGGAGGAACTGCTCGAGCGCGTCGGCCTCTCGGCCGCCCACGTGAACCACTACCCGCACGAGTTCTCGGGCGGCCAGCGCCAGCGCATCGGCATCGCCAGAGCCCTGGCGCTCGACCCCGACTTCATCGTGTGCGACGAACCGGTCTCCGCACTGGATGTGTCCATCCAGGCGCAGATCATCAACCTGCTCGAGGACCTCCAGCAGGAGAGGGGGCTCTCCTACCTGTTCATCGCGCACGACCTGGCGGTGGTGGAGCACATCTCGGACGACGTGGCGGTGATGTACATGGGGACGATCCTCGAGACGGCCCCCCGCGACGTGCTGTACGACGAGGCGCTGCACCCCTATACCCGGCTTCTGCTTTCGGCGATCCCGCGGCCCGATCCGGATGCCCGCCGCGAGGCCCGGCCGCCGGAGGATCCGGCCCTGGAGACGCCCGAGGGGGGATGTCCGTTCCGGCCGCGCTGTCCGCTGGCCACAGAGGAATGCGCAGCGGCGATGCCGGCGCTGCGCGAGGTCGCCCCCGGGCATTTCGTGCGTTGCGTGCGGTGCGGGGACGCCCCGAGAGCCTGAGCGCGGCCACGGGGGCGTGCCGTTCCGCCGGAAAGGGCGCATGGGACGCGCAACGGTGCGGGGGCCGGATCGTCAGGGGATCCGTGAACGGTTGCGTCGGCCGGGGCCTCTCAGCCGCCCGTGGCTTCCAGGGCGAGCCCGAGGCGCTGAACCTCCGTGAGCCAGCGGTCCAGCCGCGCCTGGCGCATGTCCAGCAGGCTGATGTTCTTCAGGGCGACCGGGATGCCGCTGATGCGCGAGAGGACCTCGCCCATGTCCCCGGCGACGGCGGGCGTCTCCTCGCGGTAGGCCCGGTCAAACAGGGGGCTCAGGAACATCATGCCGACCTCGCGGCCGGTGTCGTGGCGGATCTGCGCCTGGATGATGCGCAGTTGTGCGGTCTTGTCGAGGGGGGCCGTGACCTCGGCCAGGGTCGCCACCGCGTCCTGGATGATGCGTTTGCGCTCCAGCGGGTCGTTGAGCATCGTGCGCGCCTTCGGGGACACGGTGGCGGGCACGGCGTCGGGGTCGGAGAGCTGGCTCAGCAGGGCGGCACGGAAGAAGCGGACCGGCTCGGCCGCCTCGTCGGTGGGCGCCTCCACATAGTGCTGCAGGGCGCCTTCGAGGCCGCTGAGGGCGTAGTCGACGTGGCGCCGGTCCGTCTGGGTCGCCAGCCGCGCCAACCATTGCCAGCGCCACTGCTCAATCTGCGTCACGAGGTCGGCGTCGTCCGGCACGCCCCGGGGCGGGAACGGCACGCCGGAGAGGTCGGCCAGGAGGTTCCTGAGGTCGGGCGTCACGGTGGTGCCTGCGGCCATGGCTTCGAGGGTCGCGTCGATCGCGCCCAGGGGGCGCTGCTGCTGGAGGGCGCTGACGGCGGCCTCCCTGGCGGCCGCGTTCTGGCTGTGCAGCGCCATGTAGGCGTTCAACTGCCACGGGCGAACGCCGGGCGCCGGCAGGGCGTCGGGGTTGCGCGTGAACCAGTCGCTGATGCCGGCCCGCAGTTCGTCCACCGGCAGGCCGTGCGGGCGCGCCAGGGGGATCGTGTTGATCTGGACCAGCGCCACCCCGGGCATGTAGACGCCGACCTCGGGCAGCTCGGAGTGGAGCAGCGCGAGCAGGGCGGCGTTGACCTTCTGCACCTCCGGGGTGCCGGCGTTCGTGCCTTCCCATATCTGGCCCAGGCTTCGGGCGGCGGCCAACGCCATGGGCATGTTGCTCTCGCCCAGAACCTGCACGAGAGTGTCGGTCGCGCGGGCGTCCGCGATCTCGCCCAGCGCGATCACGCAGTTGAGCACGAAATTCGTGTCTTCGGCCGTCTCCCGCCCCGCCACGGCCGTGACGAGCGGGTCGAGCGCCAGCTCCCCGTGTTTGACCACGTCCGCGCGTGCGGCGGCCCGTTCGTACGCGGCCGTCGAGCGAAGGGTGGCAAGCGCCGCGTCCACGTCGGCCGTTGTCGTTGTCTGCTGGCCATACGCCGTCTCAATTGCCGCGCACAGAACAACGCCGAGCACACAGGACACGAGAGTTCCATGTGACCTCATGGGGGGTTCGCTCCAGTCAGAAACAACACGGTGATGTACCCGTACCGGACATTGTCACAGGAGTTTTAACAGAGCGCATAACCGCAGTCAAGCGTTTTCATCCGGAATTCGGCGTCCGGCAGGGGACCGTTGCGTTCAGCGCTCGCCGCCGCCGACGATACTGTCCGCCCTGTCCGGAACCTCCTCCAGTTCCTTGCCGTAGAATTCGCACCGGCCCCGGCTCCGCTCGCCGTCCTCCGGCGCGAAAAGCCTCCGGCGGAAATGGGGGCAGCCGTAGCAGTCGGGCAGGAACCGGCCGCAGCATCGCGCGGGGCGCCGCCTGGCGGCCGGAGGCGCCGCGTCCGGCCAGGGGGCGTCGTCCTGCACCGCGGCCCGGGCCGGCACCGCCAGACTGAGCAGGCAGCCCACTCCGGGCAGCAGCGCGCCCACGAACCACCAGGCGACGGGGCTGCGGCCCTTGCGCCCGGCCACGAACGCGCTGAAGAACCCGCACAGCGCGGAGGTGACGATCAGGTAGTCCATGGTCGTCCGTCCTTCCCTCCATACCGGCGTCCATCATAGGGTGCGGCCCCCGCCTCATGCAACCTCCCCCCCCCCGGCGCCCCGGGCGCCCGGCCTGGAAAGCGGGACGGCGTTGGGGTATCTTCCCGGAGCCGCCTCCGTGGGCCGCCGGCGGGCGGCCCTGCGCGGTCTCAGACGGTCTTGCTGGAAGGGGACGAGGTGGGACTCGGAGACATCGCCGCCTGGCAATGGGTGGGCGCCGTCGTTTCGGCCGTGCTGGTCGGGCTCTCGAAGGCGGGGTTCGGCACGGGAGCCGGCCTGCTGGCGGTGCCCCTCATGACGGTGGCTCTGGGGCCGGAGACGGCCCTGCCGGTCATGCTGCTCGTCCTGATCACCGGGGACGTCTTCTCGCTCCTGCACTATCGGGAGCAGCATGACGGGCGGGCGCTGGCCGGGCTCATCCCGGGGCTGGTCGTGGGGGTCGGGGGGGGATGGCTCGCGCTCGACTGGTTTCTGGCGCTTCCCGGCGGCGAGGTCTGGATGATGCGCGCCATCGGGTGCCTCTCGATCGCGTTCGTGGGCATCCAGTGCCTGCGGGGCCTTCAGGAGCGCCGGCTGGGCACCGAGGCGCCGGCCTACCGCCCCCGGCTGTGGCACGGCGTGGCCGTCGGCGCGGCGGCCGGGGTCTCCTCGACCGTGGCACACGCCGGAGGGCCGCTGATCGCGTTGTTCCTGCTGCCCCAGAAGCTGCCGAAGAAGGTGCTCGTCGGCACGATGATCAAGTACTTCTTCCTGGGCAATCTCGTCAAGCTCCTGCCCTACGCACAGAGCGGTCTGATGACCTCCCGCAACGGGGTGCTGGCGCTGATCCTGGTGCCCGCGGTGGTCGTCGGCACGGTGCTGGGCGTGGTGCTGCACGCCCGGTTCAGCGACCGTGCGTTCCGGGCGATCGTCTACGTTCTGGCGCTGCTGGCCGGGCTGCTCCTGCTGGCCAGGTCGGGCCGTCCGACAGCCCCGCCGGCCCCGTCGGAGGCTCCCCCGGGGCAGGCGTCCGCCGTGGAGGTCGGCGACCCGTTCGACCGAGGCCTGGACGCCTACCGTCGCGCCGACTGGCCGGCGGCCGCAGAGGCGTTCCGGCAGGCGGCGCGCGCGGCCGGCGCACGCCGGGACCCGGCCCTGCTGAACCTGGGGCTGGCCCTCTATCGGGCGGGGCGCCTGGCGGCGGCCGAGGATGTCTTCGGCGGGCTGGGGCAGGCGCCGGACCCGCTGGTGGGCGCGGCCGCTCTGCTGAACGCCGGGAACTGCGCCTACCGCACGGCCCGCTGGGACGAGGCGATGGGCCGGTATGCCCGGGCGGTCGGCGTCTGTGCGGGCGTGTGCGCGCCCGGGCAGCAGCAGGCAGGGCTGCGCGAGGTGCGGGCCCGGGCGGAGCACAACCTGGCCCTCGCGCGCCGACGGGTCACCCATCCTCCTCTGCCCGGACCGGCGGGGGGGACCCCGCAGGCGCACACGGGCCGGGGGGAGGGGGCGGCGCTGCCGGGCGCGGAGGGGGGGCGCGACGTGCGGGACGTCCTGACGGGGTCCGCGGCGGGCTCGGAGCCGGACGGGGCGGAGGGGACGCGGGACCTGAGCGCCGTTCTGGCGGCCGTGGCGCGCCGCGACACGGGGCCGGTGCTGGCCCGCTCGCAGCCGCCGGCCGTGGGCGGCCGGCGCTGGTAGCGCCGCCGGGCGCTCCTCAGCCTTCCAGTGTGCCCCGGGGGCCGGTTGCGAACTGGAACCCGGCGGCGGCCAGCAGCATGACGAGCAGCGCAAGGCCGAGCATGTCCGGATTCTCGGTGAGCCACCCGAAGAACGTGTGCAGGAAGGCGACCTCGTCGCTCAGCAGGTGCGAAAGCAGGCCGAGGACGGCCAGGAGGGCACAGGAGCCGAGCAGTGCGGTGGAGATGATGGCCAGCGGCCGCACCTCGACCATGGCGGCGAATCCCATGAGGAACCCCACGGCGAACAGCACCAGCGCCAGGGTCTGATGCTGGGCGAAGACCTTATGGGTGAAGAAGATGGCCGAGAGCATGAGGAAGGGGGACATGACCACCAGGAAGGCGGCGATGGGCCGGGCGCGCAGGGCGGAGAAGAGGTAGGCGGCCACCCCCAGGCCGGCGCCCACGGCCAGTAGCGTCAGGCGGAACCACGCGGGCCGCGTCTCCCCGGCATACAGGGTCTCGATCAGGCAGAAGGCGATGACCACCCCCGTGGCGAGTCCGAGCACGGGCGCGAACGGGATCAGCAGGGACTTGACGAGCGTCCAGCCGAAGAACATGCACAGGAGGCCCAGAAACGCGCCGATCGCGACCATCAGCCACGCCGTCGTGCGCCGTTCGGTGAACGCCTCCAGGCGGTCGTCGACCTGTGTGGCGAAGCTCCGGACCTTCGTCTCGGCCTTCTGGGCGAGCACCTCGGCCTTTGAGGGGGGGGCCTGTTCCGTCGGCTGGGCACCGGCCGGGCCGGGGTCCGCGCCTGCGGCCAGGGCCGGGCGAACGAACGCGAAGGCCGCCAGTGCGACCACGGCGGCGGCGACCAGGGGGTGTTTCATGGCATAGGGCCTCTGGGAGGACACCGGGCTCCGGGGCGGCGCCGGGCGCTACGGCGGCGCCGGGCGCTACGGCGCCCCTTCCTTCTCAAGCTCTGCCCGCTTGCGCGCGATCAGTTCGTCCAGCGCCCTGGAGAAGTAGTCGTGTTCTTCGCCGACCTTCTTGCCGGCCCTCTGCTGGTAGGTCTTGCGCGCCCGTTCGAGGGGATCGCGCAGGAGTTCCTCGAAGGAGTCCTGCAGGATGCCCTCGCGCACGGCATCCGCGTGGTAGGCCTCGAGGTCCGCCACGAGCACGCGGGCGATCCGCCAGGCGTTCTGGTGGGCGGGGTCGGCGCTGACTTCGGGGGCGCCGTCCGTCTCGTCCAGACCCGCCCCGGCAGAAGCGGGCACCGTTGCGTCGTCATCCTCGTCCGGCGCTGCGGCCCGGGCCACGCCATCGGCGATCGCCCCTTCCACGAGGGCGTGCAGGCGATCGATACGGCGCCCGAGCGTCTCGACCACCTTGGCGATGTCCTTGGCCTGCTGGTTGAGCGCCGCGACGAGCCGCCCCTGCGTCTCCTGGATCTGGCCGAGGAACTCGCCGAGTCTGCGCAGGCGGTCCGCCGCCTCCCGCATCGAGCCCTCCAGGCCCTCGCTGCTGTCGACGTACTCGACCGTGAGCACGGTGGCGGGCACGCGGGCGATGCCCTGTTCGGGGGGGAGGGGGGTCGAGTCGGTCTCGTCCTCCTTCCTAAGGAAGAGCTTCTTGACGAAACGGCCGGTTGCGGCGCCCGGCGGGGTCTGTTCGTCCACCGGTGTCGGCTGCACCTTGTTGTCGGCCATCGCTACCCTCTGTGCTCAAGCCCCGGTGTCACCAAAGAGGAGTAAAAGTGCCCGTGCGCCATGGTACAGAACACCCGCTGAAAAGGCAAGCGGTTTTTGAAGATCGTTCGCCGGGGGCGAGGCGACCGGGGTCGCGGGGTCTGCGTCCCCCGGCAGCCGCCGGCCCGGCGGGAGGCCGGCGGGCGGCCCCCGGGCGGGCGACGGCGGCGGGGGTGGGCCGGCAGGGGTGCCGCAAGTCCTTCCCGCGTCGACACATGCGCAGACGGGCCTGCGGCTCGGTGCTCTGACCTTGACTTTTGGCGCCTGAGGCAGTATTTCATTGCGTGTGTATTGTCCGATCCAACTGAAGCCGGAAGCGGGGGAATGGCTCATTCAAGCAGCCTGAGTCTGCCGTTGCTGGAGAAGGCGCGTCAGTTCACCGATTCCGACGCGGTGAAAGAGGCCGGTCTGTACCCGTACTTCCGGCCCGTCTCGTCCGCGCAGGATACCGAGGTCGTGATGAACGGGCGCAAGGTCATCATGCTCGGGTCCAACAGCTACCTGGGTCTGACGACGCATCCGGAGGTCAAGGCGGCGGCACAGAAGGCGATCGAGGTCTACGGCACCGGCTGCGCCGGGTCGCGTTTCCTGAACGGGACGCTCGACATCCACCTGGAGTTGGAGGAGACGCTGGCACGGCTGGTCGGCAAGGAGGCCGCGATCCTCTACTCCACGGGCTTCCAGGCGAATCTGGGCGCCATCAGCACCCTGGTCGGCAAGGACGACTACGTCATCACCGACCGGGAGGACCACGCGAGCATCGTCGACGGATGCCGGCTGAGCTTCGGGACCTTCGTGCGGTTCAACCACAACGACATGGCCTCCCTGGAAGGGCGGCTGCAGGAGCTGCCGATCGAGGCCGGCAAGCTGATCGTTGTCGACGGCGTCTTCAGCATGACGGGCGACATCGCGGAGCTGACGTCGATCTGCGAGCTGGCCGAGCGCTACCAGGCCGGCGTCATGGTCGACGACGCACACGCCATGGGCGTTCTGGGGCCGCGGGGCGAGGGCACGGCGGCGCATTTCGGCCTGACCGACCGCGTGCAGATCATCATGGCCACGTTCAGCAAGTCCTTCGCCTCGCTGGGCGGGTTCATCGCCGCCGACCTGGAGACGATCGAGTACCTGAAGCACAAGTCGCGTCCGCTCATCTTCAGCGCCAGCATCTCCCCTCCGAATGCGGCGGCCACCCTGGCGGCCGTTCGCATCATGCTGCGCGAGCCGGAGCGCATCCGTCGCCTCTGGCGCAACACGCGCATGATGACCGAAGGGCTCCGCGCAGAGGGCTTCAACACGGGCAACTGCCAGACGCCCATCGTGCCCGTGCACGTCGGCGACATGCACACCTGCTTCCGGATGTGCAAGCGCCTGGACGAGGAGGGGGTGTTCGTCAACCCGGTCGTCGCGCCCGCCGTCGGGCCCAACGAAGCCCTGCTCCGCATCAGCCTGATGGCCACCCACAGCGAAGAGCAGATCCAGTTTGCGCTGGATAAGGTCAAGTTGGTGGGGCAGGAGCTGGGAGTCATCTGACCTCAACCCTCGCCTCCGGGATTGAGGGCCGGCCCATGGGAACAGCCGTCTGTGCCGTTACGTCCCGCGCGGACATGGGCCGGTTCATCCGCTATCCCCTGGCCCTCTATGCGGACGCCCCCCTGTTCGTCCCCCATCTTCTGAGCGAACGCAAGCGGTTCTTCGGGCCGTCCAACCCCCTGTTCGCGTTCACCGAGGTCTGCTACCTGCTCGCGCGCGACGATTCGGGCCGCCTGGTCGGCCGCACGTCCGCCCACGTCAACCGCCGGCATAACCAGTACTGGGACGACCGCACCGGGTTCTTCGGGTTCTTCGAGTGCGAGCGGGACGCCGGCGTCGCACGGGCGCTGCTGGCCGGGGCGGAGGACTGGCTGCGTGCCCGGGGCATGGACGCGGTACGGGGGCCCCTGAACTTCTCGACCAACGAGGAGTGCGGGTTCCTGGCAGAGGGTTTCGACCGGCCGCCGTCGTTCATGATGCCGTATACGAAGCCCTACTACCCGGACCTGATGGCCGAATGCGGCTATCGGGGGGCCATGGACCTGGTCGCCTACGAGTACGACCGCCAGGGGGCGATCCCCGAACGGGTGGCGCGCTACGCCGACCGGGCGGCCCGGGCCGGGGCCGTCGTCCGCCCCGTGGACATGCGTCGCTTCGAGGCCGACGTGCGGGCCGCCTTCACCGTCTACAACGACGCCTGGGCCCGCAACTGGGGCTTCGTGCCGATGTCGGAGCCGCAGTTCGCCCACATGGCCCGCGAGCTGAAGTCCATCGTTGAGCCGTCGTTTGCGTTGATCGCGGAAGTGGACGGGCGGCCCGTCGGTTTTCTTCTGGCCCTGCCCGACTATAACACCGTGCTGAAGAGAATGAACGGCCGTCTCTGGCCGCTCGGCATCTTTCGTTTTCTGCTGGCGCGCAGACGGATGCACCGGGTGCGCGTGCTGACGATGGGCGTTGTCCCCGAACTCCGCCGGCGCGGCATCGAGATGGCGCTCATATACCAGATGTTCAGGAACGGCTACGAGCGCGGCTACGACGAGGGCGAGTTCTCGTGGGTCCTCGAGGACAACGTGCTGATGAGGCGCGTTCTGGAACGTTTCGGCGCCCGGGCCACCAAGACCTACCGCATCTTCGAGAAGGCCCTATGAAGGTCCTCCTGACCGGTGCGAACGGCTTCGTCGGCAGTCACGTGCTCGACGGCCTTCTGGCGGCCGGGCACGACGCCCGCCTGCTGCTGCGAGAGACGTCGAACACACGGTTCATCGCCGACCACCTGGCGCGCACGGAGGTTCGCTACGGGTCCCTGGACGCGCCGGAGCCCCTCCGAGGCGCCGTCGCCGGCGTCGACGCCGTGATCCACTGCGCGGGCGTGACGAAGGCCGCGCGTCGCGCCGCATACCACGCGGCCAACGCCGCCGGTGCGCTCCACGTGGCCGAGGCGTGCAACGCCTCCGAGGCGACCGTGCGGCGGCTCGTGCTCATCTCCAGCCTGGCCGCCACCGGGCCGGGCACGGTCGAGGCGCCCGCCCGCGCGGACGGCCCGGCCCGCCCCGTCTCCGAGTACGGACGAAGCAAGCTGGAGGGCGAGCGGCACGTGCGCGAACGCTGCCGCGTGCCGTGGACCATCCTGCGGCCCGCGGCCGTGTACGGGCCGAGGGATCGGGACTTCCTGCTGGTATTCCGCGGCGTCCGGGGTCGGTTGGTGCCGGTCTTCGGCGGTTCGAAGCCGCTCAGCCTCGTCTACGTGGAGGACCTGGCGGACTGCGTTCTGCGGGCACTCGACGCCGAGCACGGCGCCGGGGGCACGTATCACGTCGCGCACCCCGATCCCGTCACGCAGCGTGCGTTCATGCGGGCCATCGAGGCGGCCGTGGGCGCCCGTCCCGTGCACGTACGGGTGCCGGGCCTGGCCGTTACCGCCGCGTGCGCCGCCCGGGGGGCCTGGGCACGCCTGAGCGGCCGGCCGGGCATACTGAGCATGGACAAGGCGGCGGAACTGCGCGCGCCCGGATGGGTCTGCGACACGGCGGACGCGGCGCGCGATCTGGGCTTTGAGGCGTCCACCCGGCTTGCGGACGGGTTGGGCCGCACGGCCGAATGGTACGCGGAGGCGGGCTGGCTGCGGCATGGATGAACACAAGGGCGGGTACCGGCTTGTCGATTGGCTCACGCAGGGCTACCTGGCGGTCGTGGCCGCGGGGATCGTGTTGTTCGGGCCCGGGCGGCTGGCGCACTGGCCGCTCTACCTCCTGGCACACGCCGTCGCCATGGCCCTGGTGCACGGCCTGATCCGCCGGGCGGAGGGGGACGGCCGGCCGGCCGTGCGGTTCGTGCGCGCCTTCTACCCGTTCCTGCTCTACTCCTTCTTTTACTCCGAGACCCACCTGCTGGACGATCTGATCGTCACGCGGCATCTGGACGGGGCGTTCATCGACATGGACCAGCGGCTGTTCGGCCGCCAGCTCTGCCGGGCGATGATGGCGGCGCATCCGCAGGCGTGGGTGGCCGAACTGCTCTACTTCGCCTACTTCTCCTACTACGTCATGGTCTTCGGCGTCGGGCTGGCCCTCTACCGGCTCCGACCCCGCCGGCACTTCCGGCGGTATGTCACGGTGCTCAGCGTCGTGTTCTACGTCTGCTACCTCACCTACATCGTCCTTCCCGTGATGGGCCCGCACGGGACGCACGTCGGGGTGGTCTTCTCCGGCACGCTGGCGTCGGTCGGTCCGCTGACGGCTCCCCCGTCCGTCCGGTCGGCGGTGTTCTATCGGATCATGGTTCGCCTCTACGACCTGGTGGAGCCGGAGGGCGGCGCCGCCTTCCCGAGCAGCCACGTGGCCGTGGCGCTGACGACGCTCTGGTTCACCTGGACCCACTTCCGGAAGGTGCGGCTCGCGCACCTGGTGCTCGTCATACTGCTGTGCATCTCGACCGTCTACTGCGGCTACCACTACGCCGTGGACGTCCTGGGCGGGATCGTCACGGCCGCCCTGTTGGCGCCGGCGGGGCTCTGGATGGTCCGCAGGGCGGAGGCGCGGCAGCGGGGCTCCGTACGCGAGGGCGTGCGCGTCCCGGCGGCGGCGGGGGCCGGCTGCGGCTCCTCGGACGCGTGACGGGGCAAAGGCCGTTCAGCCGGCCGCTGCGGCGACGGCGCGCGCCATGCCGCGGAAGATCAGGTCCGATACGTGCCGGGTCCCCGGCTCCGGCAGGGCGCCCAGCAGGAGCGGGGCATCCGTGCCCGTGCAGACCAGCGGCGCACAGTCGCATCCCGGAAGGTCCCTGTACCGGGCCGCCAGGGCGGTGACGCCGCCGGCACACGCCCAGTAGACGCCGCTTGCGACGGCGCTGTCCGTGTCGGTGCCGACGGCCGTGGCGGGGACCCGGGGCGTCACGCGCGGCAGCAGGGCGGTGCTTGCGTGCAGCGCCCGGGCGCCCAGGGCGAGCCCCGGCGCGATGGCGCCGCCGGCGAAGCGGCCTTCGGGGTCCACCAGGTCCACTGTGATCGCCGTGCCGGCCGAGACGACGATGCATGGGGCGCCGGCCTCCTCCCGGGCCGCCAGGGCCAGCAGAAGGCGGTCGACGCCCACCCGGCCGGGATGGCGCACGAGCGCCGTCAGGGGCACGGCAAGGTCGCGTCCGAAGAACTCCGGACGTGCCCGCGGCTCCAGGGCCGCCGCGATTGCGCCGTCGGCGGCCGGGCAGACGGACGCAACGAGGCAGCGCAGGCCGCAGGGCAGGTCCGGGGAGGCGAGGGCGGTGCGAAGGCGGTCCGGCAAGTCCTCTACAGGCCGAGTGGGTACCCGCAGGACCGGCCGGATCGCGTCTCGGGTGATCCAGGCCCCCTTGACGGACGTATTGCCGACGTCCAGGGCCAGGAGGCATTGTGTTCGGGTCGTCGGGGCCATGGCTGCCACCTCGGTGCAGGGGGTGAGTATACCAGACGCCGGGCGGGGGGGCGAGCCGTTTCGCGGACCGTCGGTGCCCGGGCGGGGAGGCCCGGTGCGGCCCGTTGGGGGGAGCGCGGCCGTGCTCGGCCGCTGTCCGTGTTTGTCCGTGTGCGTCCGTGTGCGTCCGTGTGCGTCCGTGTGTGTCCGTGCCGGGCCGCAGGGGGCGCTTTGAACCGGACTGGTCGGCTGCTATAATTGACGCCTCGGGGTCTCCGCAAGCATCCTCAGAGGCTGGAGCATCCAAGGGATGGAACAAGACCGTTACGTGCCGGCGCACGTGGAGGCGCATTGGCGGGAGTACTGGGACGGCGTGAGGCTGTTCCACTGCGATGACCGCAGTACGCGGCCGGGCTTCTACTGCCTGGTCATGTTTCCGTATCCCTCGGGGGCCCTGCACGTCGGGCACGGGCGGAACTACATCCTGGGCGACGTCGTGGCGCGCTACAAGCGGATGCGCGGGTTCAACGTGCTGCATCCGATGGGCTGGGACGCCTTCGGGCTGCCGGCGGAGAACGCGGCCATCAAGCGGGGGCTGCATCCGCGCATGTCGGTGGCCCGCAACGTGGAGATCATGAAGGCGCAGATTCGCGCGCTGGGCATCGGCTACGACTGGGACCGGGAGATCAACACCAGCGAGCCGGGCTACTACCGGTGGACGCAGTGGGTGTTCCTGCAGCTCTGGCAGCAGGGGCTGGCGTATCGGCGCGACGCGCCGGTGAACTGGTGCCCGAGCTGCCAGACCGGCCTGGCCAACGAGGAGGTCGTCAACGGCCTCTGCGAGCGGTGCGACACCGAGGTGGTCGAGAAGGACCTGCCGCAGTGGTTCTTCAAGATCACGGACTACGCGGACCGCCTGCTGAAGGACCTGGACCTGCTCGGTGCGTGGCCGGAGCGCGTGCGCCTGATGCAGGCGAACTGGATCGGTCGCAGCGAGGGCGCGCTGGTCTTCTTCAAGGTGGCGCACACGGGCGAGCCGATGCCGTGCTTCACGACGCGGCCGGACACGCTCTGGGGCGTCACGTTCATGAGCCTGGCCCCGGAGCATCCGGCGATCCCCGGCCTGGTGGCCGGAACGGACTACGAGGAGCCGGTGATGAGCTTCGTCTCCGAGGCCATCGAGCAGAATCAGGTGGCCCGCTCCTCGGACACGGTGGAGAAGCAGGGCGTCTTCACCGGCCGTCACGTGATCAACCCCGTCAACGGCGAGCGGGTGCCGCTGTGGGTGGCCAACTACGCGCTGATGGAGTACGGCACGGGGGCCGTCATGGCCGTGCCGGCGCACGACCAGCGCGACTTCGAGTTCGCGGTCAAGTATGACCTGCCCATCGTGCCCGTCATCCGTCCTGAGGACGCGGAACCGGACGCCGGGGAGATGGCCGAGGCCTACGTGGGGCCGGGCGTCATGGTCAACAGCGGTCCGTTCGACGGCACGCGCGTGCCCGAGCAGATGCACCGCGTGGTCGAGTACCTCGAAGCCAACGCGATGGGCGAGGCCGACGTGAACTACCGCCTGCGCGACTGGCTCATCAGCCGGCAGCGCTACTGGGGCGCCCCCATCCCGGTGGTGCACTGCCCGCAGTGCGGCATCGTGCCCGTGCCCGAGGACCAGTTGCCCGTGCTCCTGCCGGACGAGGTGGACTTCACGCCGCGCGGCAAGAGCCCGCTGGATTTCGTGGAGGATTTCGTCAAGACAACGTGTCCCGCCTGCGGGCGCGAGGCGCGCCGCGAGACCGACACGATCGCGCAGTGGCTCTGCTCCTGCTGGTACTTCCTGCGGTTCGTGTCCCCGCACGACGAGACGAGGCCGTTCGATCGGGACCTGGCGGATTCCTGGCTGCCGGTGGACCTGTACATCGGGGGCGTGGAGCACGCCGTCCTGCACCTGCTCTACTCGCGTTTCATCGTCAAGGTGCTGCAGGACGCCGGGCACCTGGGGTTCGCGGAGCCGTTCCGGGCGCTTTTCACGCAGGGGATGATCTGCAAGCAGAGCCACGTCTGCCGGCGCTGCCTGCGGGTCGTGACGGACGACCCCAACGTGCGCGAGCCGTGCCGCTGCGACCTGGGCATGAGCCTGGAGCGTCGCCTGCGGGAGGGCGTCGAGGTGCTCTCCAGCGCCGAGAAGATGAGCAAGTCCAAGGGGAACGTGGTCACACCGGACCACGTCATCCGCCAGTATGGGGCCGACACCCTGCGGCTCTACACGCTGGCGATCGGGCCGCCGGAGAAGGACGCCGAGTGGCAGGACAGCGGCATCGTGGGCTACCATCGGTTCCTGAACCGCCTGTGGGATTCGATCGTCGGGCACAGGACGGGATTCGAGGCGATCCCCCGGCAACTGCCCGACGCGGGCGGGCTGGCGCCGGAGAGCCGACGCGTCTACCGGCAGGTGCATGCGACGATCAAGCGCGTGACCGAGGACATCGAGCAGCGGTGGCACTTCAACACGGCGATCGCCTCGGTCATCGCCCTGCTCAACGAGGTCCAGAAGCTTCCCGTGCTCGGAAGCTACGTGGGCACGGAGACCGACGAGGAGCAGCGCGACTTCAACCTGTTCCGGTTCGCCCTGGAGAGCATCGTGCAACTGCTGGCGCCGTTTGTGCCGCACGTGGCCGAGGAGCTGTGGGGCCGCATGGGCAATCCGGCGAGCATCTTCGAGCAGGGATGGCCGGAGTTCGACCCCGAGGCGGCCCGCAGCGAGGAAGTGGAACTGCCCGTGCAGGTGAACGGTCGGGTGCGCGAGCGGCTGGTGGTCGAGCGCGACGAAGACGAGGAACTCGTCCGGGAGAAGGCGCTGAGCCTGGAGAACGTGCGGCGCTACGTCGAAGGCAAGGAACTCGTGCAGTGCGTTGTGGTGCCCAACCGCATCGTGAGCATCGTGGTGCGATGACGGCCGGGGCGGCGGAGTCCTTCGAACGGGTGTTCGGCGCGCGGCCGCCGGGGCTGCAGTGCGCCCGCGCTCCGGGCCGCGTGAACCTGCTCGGGGAGCATACGGACTACAACGGGGGGTTCGTCCTGCCCATCGCCGTCGACCGGGCCGTGCGGGTCTGCTTCCGGGCGGCCGCCGGGCCGGTGCGGCTCTGGTCGGAAGACGCCGGCTCCTGGGCGGCCTTCGAACTGGCGGACCTCCGGCCGCCGCCCCCCGGCGGCGGTGCGCCGCCCGGCGACGGCGCGCCCGATTGGGGCGCCTACGCGCGGGGCGTGGCCTGGGCGCTGCAGGAGGCGGGCCACCGGCTGCGCGCGATCCAGGGGGTGGTGAGCGGCGACGTGCCCATGGGCTCGGGGCTCAGCTCGTCGGCCGCGCTCGAGGTGGCGGTGGGGACGGCGTTCTGCGCGGCGGCCGGGCTGCAGATCGACGGGCGGGCGCTGGCCCTGGCCTGCCAGCGGGCGGAACACGCGTTCACCGGCGTCCGCTGCGGCGTCATGGACCAGTTCGCCAGCATCCACGGCCGGTCGGGATGCGCGCTGCTGCTGGACTGCCGTTCGTTGGACTTCGAGGAGGTGCCGCTGGACGCGGCGGCCGTGCGCGTGGTGGTGTGCAACACCGGCGTGCGGCATGCGCTCGGGCAGTCGGCCTACAACGAGCGTCGGGCGAGCTGCGAGCGGGCGGTGGAGCGGCTGTCGCGGCGTCTGCAGGGCGTGCGGGAGCTTCGCGACGTCTCGCCGGCCGCCCTGCGTCGGGAGGCGGACGTTCTGGATGCGGTGACCCTCCGCCGCGCCCGGCACGTGGTGGGCGAGATCGCGCGGACGGTCGAGGGCGCTGACGCGCTGAGGGTGTGCGATTATGTTCGATTCGGACACTTGATGTTCGAGTCGCACGCCAGCCTGCGCGACGATTACGAGGTAAGCTGCCGGGAGCTGGACCTCATGGTCGATCTGGCGCGGGGGCGGCCGGGCCTCTACGGCGCGCGCATGGTCGGGGCGGGGTTCGGCGGGTGCACCGTCAACCTGGTGAGCGCGGAGGCGGCGGGGGAGTTCGCGCGCGCGATGGCGTCCGATTACCGGGCGCGGACGGGCACGTCGCCGGAGGTCTACGAGTTCCGGGCCGGTGCGGGGGCCGAGGTGCGCGCATGCTGAGGTGCGGCGCTATCGGCGCGCGACCTCGGCCAGGATGCGCACGATCTCGCCGAGCTGGTGTTCCTGGGTGTACTCCAGGGCGAGCGCGCGGGCGGCCCGGGAGCCGGCCTCGAGGGTCGGCGCGTCCATGTAGTGCTCCAGGAACCCGGCGAGCTGGGCCGAATCGGAGGGGTCGCGGAGGTAGAGGCCGCTCTGGCCGGGCGTGAGCAGCTCGTAGGCGCCGTTGTGGAGGCTCGTCAGGGCGGGCAGGCCGCATGCGAGCCCCTCCATGGTCACGTTTGCGCAGGGATCGTAGTAGCTGGGAAGCACCAGCAGGTCGGCGGCCGCGTAATAGGGGGCGGGCGCCACGGCCCCCACGAAGCGCATCCTGTCGGCCGCGCCGCAGCGATCGGCGAAGGCGCGCGCCGTGCGCTCACGCCCCCGCCCGACCACCAGGGCGTAGACCGGCTGCGGGGCGTCCTTGCGGGCCAGTATGCCGACGGCCTCGATGAACGTGAAGAGGCCCTTGCGCCGCCAGTCGTGGCCCACGAACACGCCCACCAGCGCGTCGGGCGGGAGGCGCAGCTCTGCGCGTACGCGCGGCCGGTGCTCCCGGCGAAGCGCCGGGTGGAGACGCGCGCAGTCCGCGCCGTTGTAGACCACCTGCACGCGCGCCGCCATGGCGGGGTAGTGGCGGGCGATCTCGCGGCGCACCATGTCGGAGTTGGCGATGATGCACCTCGGCCCGGGCGGTGCGTAGAGCCGGTCGTCGATATGGATGCGCAGCCGTTCGCGCACGCTGAGCGCGCGCGACAGCCGGTTGAACGCCCGTGCGGGCAGGCCGCGGTAGCTTCTCTGGCGCTGGCGCACGTACTCGCGCTGAACGCCTCCGCCCGGCCGCACCACGTCGGCGCCCCAGCACTTCTGGTCGCTGAAGGTCACCTCGGCGTCCTCGCGGGCCAGGGCCGCCCGTGCGGCGCGGGCCAGGGCCAGGTCGCGGAACGCCCGCGGCACCCGGGGCAGCGCCAGCGGCACGATCTGCACGCCCTCGGCGCCCGCCGCCTCCGCGGCGCCCGCCGCCTCCGCGGCGGCCGGCGCCTCCGCGGCGGCCGGCGCCTCTGCGGCGGCCGCGCGCGCGTCCGGCGTGAGGATGCGCACCTGCACGCCCTCGGCACGCAGCCGGCGCACGAGGGAGGCCAGGAAGCTCTCGGCGCCGCCGCTGGGCGCGAACTGTTTGCAGGCGATGGATATGCGCATGGCCGTCCCGAGCCGGAGGGCACGGCACAGCAGTATCGCCCACGGCCGGGCGCCGTGCAAGGGGCGGCGCCCGCCCGTGCAAGGGGCGGCGCCCGCCCGTGTAAGGGGCGGCGCCCGCCCGCGCACGGGGCGGCGCCCGCCCGTGTAAGGGGCGGCGCGCCCGCGTCGCAACTTGACACAACCCCGTCTATGGCGTACGCTTGCGTTTTGTTTCGCCAACGGTCCGTCTCGTGCGGTTCCGGGAGGCCCCGATGAAGGCCATCGTCTTGAGCGCGCCGCGCGTGCTGTCCGTGCAGGACGCCGAACGACCGTCGCCCGGGCCCGGGGAGGCCCTGGTGCGCGTGCATCAGGCGGGCATCTGCGGCTCGGACATGCACCTGTACCGGCACGGCCGCATCGGCGCGATCGTTCTGGACGAGCCCCTGGTGATGGGCCACGAATGCATGGGGCACGTGGAGGCGGTCGGGCCGGGCGTGGACGACTCGCTGGTGGGCGCGCGCGTGGCCGTGGAGCCGGCCATCCCGTGCGGGCGCTGCCGGTGGTGCACCGGCGGGCTCTACAACGTCTGCCCCGGGCTGCCGTTCCTTGGGCTGCCCGGCCGGCCGGGGGGCTTTCAGGAGTACCTCGGCCATCCCGCCCACCTGCTGGAGGTGCTTCCGGACGGCGTGTCCGACGAGGCGGGCGTCGTGCTGGAGCCCCTGGCCATCGCCATGCACGCGGTGAACCTGTCGAAGGTCCGTCCCGGGCAGCGGGTGGCCATCCTCGGCACCGGCGTGATGGGCACGTGCGTGCTGATGGTGCTGGGGCTCTACCGGGGGCTGCACGTCGTCTGTGCGGACCTGCGCCCGGACCGCCTGGCGCGCGCCGAGGCGATGGGCGCGGCGCAGACGGTGCCGGTGCGTGCGGCCGAGCCCGATGCGGCCCCCGCCGAACGGCTCCGGGAGGCGCTCGGCGGCCATGGGGCCGACATCGTCTTCGAGTGCGCGGGGGCGCACCAGACGATCTGGAACGCCTGCGAGATCGCCGCTCCGGGCGGGCACGTGATGTTCATCGGGAGCAGCGAGGACGATCGCGTGATCTACTCCTCCGGCACGGCCCGGCGCTGTGGCCTGACCCTGCGGGCGGTGCGGCGCAGCCTGAACACGCTGCGCCCCTGCCTCGATCTGTGCGCGGAGGGGATGATGGACCCGGGCGCTCTGGTCACGCACACGTTCGCCGCCCGCGATGCGGCCGGCGCCTTCGAGGCCGTGGAGCGCGCGGAGGACGGCCTGCTGAAGGCCGTCGTGGATCTGAGGCAGTGGTAGGGGCCGCAAGCACGCGGGTCTGCCGTCCGCCGTGTGGAGATGCCTTCTGTGTTGGGGGGGGGAACGATGGCCGTCGACCTCATTGTGGTGCTGGTCGTCGTGTTGCTGGCGCTTCGCGGCTACTCGCGCGGGGCGATCTTCAGCCTGCTGGGGCTGGTCGCGCTGGCGGCCGCCTGGGTGCTCAGCGGCCTGCTCGGCGGCCCGGTGGCCGCCGCCGTGGGCGGGTGGCTCGCATGGTCGCCGGGGGTGGCCTACCTGGCGTCCCGGCTGGTGCTGTGCGTGATGATCTACCTGCCGCTGGCGCTGCTGGCGCTGGCGGTGGACCGCCGGCTGCGCGCGGCCGAGAGCGAGACCCTGCACGCATTCAACCGCGGCGTGGGGGCGGCCTGCGGCCTGGCCTGGGGCCTGGTGACGGCGTTCGTCCTGCTGGCGGTGGCCGACGTCTGGGTCAAGGCCCTGCCGGATGCCGGGGGGTTCTTCGCACAGTCGGCGCGGAAGTCGGCGCTCCGCAAGGCGGTGGGCCGGGCGAATCCCGCCGACCGCTTCTTCGTGACCGACGCCCTGAAGCTCCTGCGGGCCGCCCGGCGGGACCCCGAGGTGCTCAAGCGGCTCTCGGCCGACCCGCGCGTGCGCCCGCTGCTGGAGCATCCCGACCTGCAGACCGTGGTGGAGGACGACGAGCTGGCCGCCCGGATCCGGGAGGACCCGTTCGCGGCGATCACTCAGGACGAGAGGATCGGGCGGCTGTTGGGCAACCGGGAACTGCGACGGCTGATCCTGTCGGCCGAGACGCTCGCGGCCGTGCGCCAGGCGAGCGAAGGGGGCGCGGAGCCTGAGAGCCCGTGACGGCCTCCGGCCCGTGCGCGGCGCCTACGCCAGCCCCACGGCCGCGCGCACCTGGTCGAGGGTCGCCCGGGCCGTCCGTCGCGCCGTCTGCGCGCCGGCGTCCATCAGCTCGCGCACGAGGTCCGGGCGGGCGCTCAGTTCCTCATACTTCTGCCGTATGGGGTCGAGTTCGGCGGACATGTTCCCCCTGAGGCGCCGCTTGCACTCGATGCAGCCGATGCCGGCGCTGCGGCAGCCCTCGGCCGCCCATTCGCAGTCGTCCGCGGGCGAGAAGGCCCTGTGCATCGTAAAGATGTTGCAGATCCCCGGCGTGCCGGGGTCCTGGCGCCGCACGCGGGCGGGGTCCGTGGCGGCCGTCCGCAGCTTCTCCCAGACCTCGTCCGGGCCGTCCAGCAGGGAGATGTAGTTGTTCAGGCTCTTGCTCATCTTGTCCTTGCCCTGCAGGCCCAGCAGGCGCGGCACCTCGCTGTAGAGCGGGGCCGGCTCGGCGAAGACCTCCCCGAAGCGGCCGGTGAAGACGCGGACCACCTCGCGCGTGAACTCCAGGTGCTGCGTCTGGTCGTCGCCCACCGGCACGACCTCGGCACGGTAGAGGAGGATGTCGGCCGCCATCAGGACCGGGTAGGTGAACAGGCCCGCGTTGACCTGGTCCTTGATCCTCTCGCTCTTCTCCTTGAACTGCGTCATGCGGCCGAGTTCGCCCATGCCGGCGCAGGTCATCAGGATCCAGCACAGCTCGGTGACTTCGGGCACGTGGCTCTGCACGAACAGACAGCACCGTTCGGGATCGAGTCCGGCCGCTATGTTGATGACGAACATGTCGGTGATCCGCCGGCGCATCTCGGCCGGCTCGTAGGGGATCGTCATGGCATGCAGGTCGGCGACGCAGAAGGTGCAGTCATACCGGTCGAGCATGCGCGCCCAGTTGCGCAGCGCGCCCGCATAGTTGCCGACGTGCACGACTCCGCTGGGCTGGATGCCGCTGAAGACCTTGCGCAGGCGTCCGCCGGCTGCATTCGGCTGTGTCTGGCCCATCGTCATTGATGCTCCGGCAAGAGGCAGGGGGCTTCCCGGCCGTCCACACGGCGGAACGCCGGCACGCCATGGTATCGCGCGGGGCGGCCGAAGTCAAAACGCGCGGGCTCGGACCGACACGGACCGACACGGACTTGCACGGACTTGCGTGGCGGCCGGCCACGCGCCTGCCGGGGGTGCTACAGCTCGCGCATGAAGAACACCTGGCGTCCGACTTCCTTGAACCCGAAGGAGGGGTACAGCTTGCAGCCCCGGGCGTTGCTCTCCAGCGTCTCGATGCGCGCATAGCGCATGCCGCAGTCGCGCAGGTGCGCGAGGGCGGCCGAGATGAGCATCTTCCCTATGCCCTGTCCCTGATGTGCGAGGGCGACGGCCAGGTTGGCGATGTGGCCGATCCTCTGGTCGCGGTAGACGCGGTTGCAGATGTAGCCGACGACCTGTTCGTCCCTCTCGGCGACGAGGGTGTGCTCGGGGTTGCAGCGGAGGTCGTAGTCGATGCCGCCGGCCTTGCGCTGCTGCCAGGTCATCTGCGCGATCGGGCCGAAGTGCTCCTCCACTCGGGCTTCCATGCAGAACCCGCCAAAGCTCTCCTCCGTGATGTCCAGGACCGGCTGGCGATCCGACCGACGGTAGCGGCGGATGATGACTTCCGACATCCGCTTTCCTCCCGAAGAGGGATGGGGTCCGGGCCGGAGACAAGCTTAGTGGATGCACTGTGCGGGCGTCAATCGTCAAGGCATCGAGCCGGAGATGGACGTGCGCGCCCGGCGGTGCGTGCCCATCCCCCCCCCCCCGGTGGGGCAAAAGAGAGCGGGCACCTCGTGCGCAGAGGTGCCCGCTTCATCGCTCACAAAGCGTCGATCAGGCGATCAGGCTGCGGGCCAGGTCGACGGCCGACGCCGCGTCGGCCGCGTACCCGTCGGCGCCGATCTCCTCGGCGTATTCCTGGGTGATGGGCGCGCCGCCCACCATGATCCTGGCGCTGAGTCCGGCCTCCCTGGCGGCCTCGATCACGGCTCCCATCTGGGTCATTGTGGTGGTCAGCAGGGCGGACAGGCCGATGATGTCCGCGTTGTTCTGCCGGGCGAGTTCCACGAAGCGCTCAGCGGGCACGTCGATGCCGGCGTCGATGACCTTGAACCCGCCGCCCTTGAGCATCATGCCGACCAGGTTCTTGCCGATGTCGTGCAGGTCGCCCTTGACGGTGCCCAGCACGATGATGCCGGCGCTCTTGACTCCGCTCTGGGCGAGCCCCGGGGCGAGCAGTTCCATGCCGGCGTTCATCGCGCGCGCGGCGATGAGCACCTCGGGCACGTAGAACTCGTTGGCCTTGAACTTGCGTCCCACCACGTCCATGCCGGCGACCAGTCCCTCGTTGAGGATCTGATCGGCGCCGACGCCTTCGTCCAGGGCCTGCTGGACGAGGCTGCACACGGTGTTGCGATCGCCTTTGATCAGGGCTTCTGCGACTGCGGCGAGGTCCGCCATGGGACTCTCCTTAGCGTCAGGTATGCGTGGTGTCCGAGATTCCGGGTCCAAGCCGGGCGGCCAGTCTACAGGTGGTCCCGAAGGTGTGTCAAACGAATCCGTCGTCAGGGCGCGGCCGGCGTGTCGCCCGGCACGGCGAGCGGCGCGGGGGCCTCCGGCGCCGGGGACGGCGCGGCCGGATGGGGCGGCGGCGGCAGCAGCGCGCCGCGGTCCAGGGCCGCCAGGCGGGCGGCGGCCAGGCCCTCGAGGGTCTTCTCGAGGTCCTCCCGGAGCGCGCGTTCATACGCCGCCCGGGCCTTCTCCGGTTCGCCGGCCAGTTCCCGGCAGCGTCCCGCGTCGATCCAGCACGCCGGCAGCCCGGGGGCCAGGCGTTCGCACACGGCGGCGGCCTCGGCATACCCGCCGGCTTCTTCCAGGACCACGGCCGTGGCCGAGTCGGCCAGCAGGGCGGACTCGGGGTGCCTCTTCTTCACCTGCTCGTAGGCGGCCAGGGCCTCGTCGCGGCGGCCGTTGGCCGCCAGAAGGGCGCCCTGCGTGAGCAGCAGCCAGGGGCGGGCGCGGGAGTCGCCGGGCCGGTCCAGTGCCTCGGAGAGCATGGCGAGTTCCTCGTTGCGCACCGCCTCGGCGTCGGCGGCCGGACGGAAAAGCAGGTCGACGGGGTCATGCAGGCCGCCCAGAAGCTCCCAGGAGTCGTAGGCGCGGGCCTTCTGGCGCAGCAGGTGCGTCCGGTAGAGGAGGACGACGACCGTCACCGCCAGGACCACCAGGAGGATGTGCAGGCCGTTCTTCTGCAGGACGGCCTTCGCGCGTTCCAGGAAGCGCAGGATGATGTCGTGTTCCGACGGTTCGGGACGTTCGGGCGCCTTGGCCATGGTCGTCGTGCCTGATCAGAGGAAGCCTGGATTATATGCCAGGCAGCCGGCGGCTGCAACACGACGCGCGGCCCGCGGCACGGATCGTTCTCGGGCACAACGTACGAACGAAAGGAACCGCAGAGGACGCCGAGGACGCAGAGAACGGCCAAGAACGGCAAAGCACCACGATAACGGCCAGGCACGGCACGACGAAAACGGCCAAGGAAGGCGAAAGACGGCCAAGGAAGGCAGAGGACGCGGAGAACGGCCAAAAACGGCCAGGGACGGCCACGAACGGCCAAGACGGCCGAGGACGGCCGAGCGGGCGCGCTTGCCGGTCAGTCCGCCGCCTGCCGCTCGCCGAAGGCAGGCTCTTCCGACAGAAGCTCCTGCAGCGGCCGATAGGGCCGGTCGGTCGGCAATTCCTGCGTCAGGACCTTGCCCTTGTGCCGGAAGAGTCTCTGGGCTCCGGCCCCCTCGGCGCATGTGAGGACGCGGTACGTATCGCCGCGTACTTCGACGGCCGCGTAGTCCCGGCACCCGATGGCCACTCCGCCGTGCCGCGCGACCATCCGGGCGATTGCCTCCCGGCGCCTGTCGTCCCCGTAGTGCGGACAGAACAGCGCGGAAACGAGCCCCAGCCCCCTCACGCGGATGAGGCTCCGCTCCTCGCTGCCTGCGGACGAGCGCCGGCCGCCCTGGCCGTATGCGAACCAGCAGTTTGCGCCGGCGCTGACACCGGCGGCCACGATGCCCCGCGAGACCGCCTTCCGGAGCACCGCGTCGAGCCCCAACCGGCGCCAGATGCACATCATGCGGTAGGTGTTCCCGCCGCTGACGTAGATCAGGTCGGACTCCAGGATCAGCGAGGACGCCCGCCGGCGGCTCACCGGGTTGCGCACGAGCGCCAGCGTGCGCGGCCGGCAGTTCAGCCTGCCGCCGTAGACCTCCTCGAAGGCGGCGATGGTATCCTCGGGGTCCCCGCCCGCCGTGGGGATGATCAGGGCTCGGGCCCTTCGCTTCCCCGTGAGCCGCACGACGTGGCGGTGGATCGGCAGGGTCTGCGATTCCTCCAGCTTCCCGCCGGCCAGCGCCACAATCCGCATTGTGTCTGACACCGTTTCGTCCTCGTCTGCCGGGAACTGTCACGGGCCGCCCGCTCACACCGCAGCGGCCGCGGTCGCTCTTGTACACAAACACGGCCGTCTCATGCAAAGGCGCAGAGACGCAACGGAACAGCAAGACAGGGAGCCACAGATGGACGCGGATGCACACAGATGCGGCGAACGGCATGCCGGCGACTGTCGCCGTCCGGGAGGTCGAGGTGCCCGTCTGGTGCGCCTTTCGGCGTGGCCCGCCTCACGAGCTTCAGCACAGGGCTCAACGATGACGGCTGCCTTTTGAACCTTCCCAGATACCTCTCGCACCCATCATGGCCCCGTACCTCAGGACTCCAGAGGCGCATATCCTCACCGTGGACCGCCTCGTGCGCCGCTCGGCGTAGTCGAGCCAGCGCTGTCAAGAGCGGGCTCACCGGGCTCATTGCCAGGCTGACGAGGCTCACGGCCAGACGCACGCAGGCTCATTGCCAGACAGACGCGCTGGCGCATGGTCAAGGCTCATCGGGCGCATTCTCAGGCTCACGAGGCTGGCGCACCACTCGCCCATGCAGGCTGACCCCGACAACAGGACCGACGCAAACACACCCGCCCCCTTGCCTACATTCCTTGGTCAGGGTTCCCCGTTGTCCTCTTGCTTCTTCCACAATCTCGCGATGTCGGCGAAGTCGAGCCCATCAAGACGCTTCTGCTGGCAGAAGCCCTGCCACGCGGTAAGTTTCTTCTCCGTTCTGGTACCCGCAGCAACCTGCTCAGCATGACCGGCCAACGTTGAAAGCTCGATAATGTCGATTCTCTCGGGACAAGAGGGCCAATTGTGCTTCCAGCACACGATCACATCAACACCGTCCGCGTCGTGGCCGTGTGCCACGAACGACCGACTGTCGTATTCGAACTCAATGCGTACCTCTTCCCATCGGTTCGGCCCGATCTTCCGGCGCGCAATGCAGTCCGGGAAAGCAGCCTGAATGGACTCGATCTTGAAGCCGAAGGTTTCGTGCAGAACACCGAAAAGGTACACGACGCCGAGTTCATTCACTGGTGCACATGAAAGGGACTTGAACTGGACCTTGTCGCCGAAAATCCGTTTCCGGTTGGGGTTCGTCATCGTCTCTCGTTAGAAAGTAGAGAGTAGAAAGGGGACCGCAGGAGAGTGCCGGAGGCCGAGGACCGCTGTTCGGCCGTTGCGTGCCATTGGCCGTTCTCTACTTTCTCCTTACCACTGCTCTCCTGCTCTACCAGCCTTTCGCTGGCGCGAAAGGCTGGTCGGGGCGGCCGGATTCGAACCGGCGACCTCGTGCTCCCAAGGCACGCGCGCTATCCAGACTGCGCCACGCCCCGACGCCGATGCGGCATTATATCAGACGGCACGACTGCCCGACAGGTCAGGTTGCCCGAGCGGCCCCGTCGCCGCGACTGGCGGCCGGCCGGGGCTTCGGGTATCCTGCCCGATGCGGACGTGCTGGATGGCTTTGGGGCTCGGGAAACGCTCTTCGTTCAGAGGAGGACGGACATGGCCAGCCGACTGAGAATGGGGTTCATCGTCGGTGCTTCGCTCTGGCCGGCGCTGCTTACCGGCTGCGCGGGCGTGCAAGAGGGCATGGCGCCCGCGCCGGCCCGGACGAGGCCGGCCATGATGCGCGGCGCCCCTGCGGCCGACATGGCGCGCGCCATGTTGGAGTCCGCTGCGGCGGAACAGCTCGGGCAACCGGCGCTCGATCCGGCGCGCGAGCGCCGCCTCCTCGTCTACAACGCGGAGCTCCACCTCGTCGTCGGCGACATCCGGGCCACGCTGGACGCCGTCCAGCGCCTGGCCGAGTCTCTGGGCGGCCATCTCCATACGATGGAGGCGCAGAGCATCGTGGTGAAGGTGCCCGCCGACCGCTTCCACGAGGCCATGGACGCAGTAGCCGAGATGGGCGAACTCGGGCGTCGCGCGATCCGAGGCGCCGACGTCACCGACCAGGTGCAGGACCTGCGGCTGCGCCTGAAGAACGCTGAGCAGATGCGGGACCGCCTGGCCGCCCTGGCCGAGCGCGCCGACGACATGAAGGCCGTCCTCGACATCGAGCGCGAACTGGGGCGCGTTACCGAGACCGTTGAAACCCTCAAGGGCAAGCTTCAGGCGCTTGAGCACAGCGTGGCGTTCTCGACCATCACGGTCCATCTGAACTCGCCCATCCCGCAGGCGGAATGGACCGTGGAGATTCCCTTCCGCTGGGTCTACACGCTCGGGCAGGGCCTGATCGCGCGGCCCGACGCTCAGGAGCCGCACGTGCCCTCCCTGCGGCGGCGGATCGTGTTCAAGGCGCCGGCCGGGTTCGTGAAGTACTACGAGGCCGACTACACCAGCCGGCTGATGTCTGCGGACGGGCTCCGCGTGTACGTGCGCAGGCACAGGAACTACGACAACGGAAGCCTCGAGTTCTGGTCGGGGCTGGCCCGCCGGGCGCTGGTGGAGAAGGGCGGGATCGCGCTCGGTGAACCCGAGGCATCCGAGTTGACGAACGGCCGCACGGCGCACATAATGCAGGGCCGGCGCCGGATGGGCCGCGAGGACGTCGCCTACCTGCTCGCGATATGGTCGGACAAGGGGCACGTGTACACATGGGAGACCTGGGGCCCGGCCGAGGAGATGGAGAAGGCCCTCCCGGCCCTGAGGAACGCGATCCGGACGATGCACGCGCCCTGGTATGACTTCTTGTTCTGAGCGCGGCGGCCGGGACGGCCGTCACGCCGCAGCCGCGCACACGGCCGGCACGACGCGGAGCGCTGGAACGTCTCCGCCGCACGCCGGCCGTGCGGCCTTGCGGGATGCCTCGCCGGGTCTGTGGACTGAAGGACGCGGTATGGGACGTCGATTCGACGGGGTGAGGGCCGCGTTGGCTTCCTCGTTCGGCCTCGGGTATGCCCCGTTTGCGCCCGGGACCTTCGGCACGCTGCCTGCGGTGGCGCTGTACGTGGCCATTGCGCTGGCGGCGCCGGCGGCCCGGCACGGTGCGTTCCTCGGCGGCGCGCTGGCGCTCGTCTGCCTGCTGGCCGTGCCGCTGGCGGGCTGGGCCGAGCGGCATTGGGGGCGCAAAGACCCCCAGCGGTTCGTGCTGGACGAGGTGGCGGGCTTCCTGCTGACGGTCACCTTCTTCCGCGTGGACAGCGTCGTCGCGACGGCCGTCTGGGCGTTCTGCGTGACGCGCGTCTTTGATGTCGTGAAGCCGCCGCCGGTCCGGCAGTTGGAGAAGCTGCCGGGCGGGTGGGGCGTCCTGCTCGATGACCTGTGCGCCTCCGTGTACGCGGTGCTCGTCCTGCACCTTGCGGCGCATCTGTGGCCCGCTGCGTTCGGCGTGCGCGCCTGACGAGACGGCCGCCCCGGCCCGGGGCGGGAAAGGAGCGTGGAGTGCTTCGCTGGATTGTCCTGCTGGTCTTCTTTGCGACGTATGCCTTCGTGGCCGCCTTTGCGCGCCATCGCGCCAAGGGGGTCTGGATCGGCGTCGGGGCGCTGGTGCTGGCCCGGCTGCTGCTGCCGGGACAGGACGCGGAGGGCGTGCTGAGCCCCCGGGGGATCGTCTTCGACGCCATCAACTGGAACGTGCTCGGCCTGCTGGCCGGGGCGATGCTGATCGCGGACCTGTTTGCGGACTCGCGCGTGCCGAGCATGCTGGCCAACTGGGCGACCCACTACTTCCGCAGCACGCGCCTGGTGATGCTGGCCATCTGCGGGCTGGCCGGCTTCATCTCGATCTTCATGGACAACGTGACGACCGTGCTGATCGTGGCCCCTGTCGCGCTGGCCGTGGCCCGGAATGCCGGCGTATCGCCGGTGCCGCTGATGGTCGGGATCGCCATCTGTGCGAATTTGCAGGGCGCCGCCACGCTCATCGGCGACCCGCCCAGCATGCTGCTGGCAGCGAGCTTCCGGATGACGTTCAACGACTTCTTCGTCCACCAAGGGCGCCCCTCCCTGTTCTTTGCGATGCAGGTGGGTGCCGTGGCGGGCGGGCTGGTGCTCCTGTTCGTGTTTCGGCGTGCGAAGTCCGCGCCGCCGCGCATGCCGGCCGAGCCGGTGACCACGTGGACGCCGACGGTGTTCCTGTCTGTGATGGTTGCGTTCCTGGCCTCGGCGTCGTGGATCGATCCGGACTTCCGGTGGCTGGCCGGGACGGGCACGCTGACCCTGGGCCTGATCGCGCTCCTGTGGGGCGTCTGGCGGCATCGGCCGGGCATCTGGAAGCTCCTGACGCGATACGATCTGCCCACGATCCTGTTCCTGGCGGGAGTGTTCGTGATGGCCTACGCCATGCAGGGCTTCGGGTGGGTGGACGCCACGGCGCGCGGCGTCATCGGGCTGGTCGGAGGCAGCCGCGTCGGCGCATTCCTCACGCTGGTCTTCGCGTCGCTCGTCCTCTCGGCCTTCATCGACAACGTCGCCTACGTCGCCGTCATGCTGCCGGCGGCGAAGGCGATCGCCGATGCTACGGGCGGGGGAGCCTTTCTGTATGCGGCAGGGCTGCTGATCGGGGCCTGCCTCGGCGGCAATATGACGCCGATCGGGGCCGCCTGCTGCGTCGTCTCGGTGGGCACCCTGCGCCGGGAGGGGCACCACGTGTCCTTCTGGCAGTTCGCGCGGATCGGCATCCCGTTCAGCATCGCGGCGACGGCCGCGGGTTCGCTGTTCGTGCTCGCCTTCTGGCGATGACGGCGGGGCGTCAGGACCGCGCGCGGCGGAGCGTGGGCGTGAGCCGGATCTCCCGTTCGCCGACCGTCAGGCGGATCTGGCCGCGCTGTCCCGTCTCCAGTTCCAGCCTTGCGCGGCCCGCGCTCGGAGACAGGAGCGTTGCCAGTGTCATGTCCGTATGCGTGCTGGCCACCGTGCACCAGCGGAGCGCATGGCCGGCCGGGGCGGTCGGGGTCGTCGGGGCCGGCACGCTGAGCGTCAGCATCGCGGGCACGTCGGCCGCGTAGGCGACGCGCAGGCGCTCCTTCCTGCCGTGCAGGACGGCCCCGCGCTTGCCGGCCTTGACGTCCGCGTAGGTGTGCAGGCGCGTCTCCATCCGGCCGGCGTGGGGGAGCACCGCCCGGTCGATGATGAGGAGCTGACTGCCGTCGAGCAGCAGCACGAGCCGGGCGCAGAACTCGACCGCCGATCCGTCCCGCATGGCGCCCAGCGCCTCGGTGGCCACCAGGCGGAATCCCACGGCGCCGGGGAGCGAGACGCGTTCGGTCCGGTCCAGCGCCGACCCGGCCGTGATGCCCACGCCGTTGATGAGGACCGTGTTCTTGGAGGCCGGGGTGATGCCGAAGATCTCATCGCGGCGCACCGAGAACGTCGTGTCGAGGTACTCCGCCGGCTTGATATCCGTCACCAGGAGTTCGCGTCCCACGACGCAATGGAAGCTGAGCAGGTCGCGGTGGCTGTGCGGGACGTTTGTGGTGCCGCCGCGGACGGCCGCGTAGAACGTGGAGTCCGGCATGCGGTCGGCGAGGACACCCCAGTCCATCCCCCGATAGAGCCTGGCGACCGGACCGCGCGCCGGCTTCCTTTCGGCCTGCGCCGTCCGGCCCGGGTGCAGCAGGAGCCATTCGGCCGTGTCCGGCCAGGTGCCGGACCGCACGCCCTGCGCCTCCAGGCGGTCGTCCAGCGCGGCGGCGATGTCCGTCCGCCCCAGGCGCCGGGCGGCGGCGTAGTGGAAGGGCAGGGGGTTCCAGTGGTTGACGTCGCCGAAGCTGCAGGATTGCCCGTGGGGGCAGAAGTCCAGCGGGAACTCCAGGGTCTTGCGCACGCCCTTGTGCCGGAACAGCGGGTGCTTGCGGCCCGTCGCGCGCTCGTGGCTCAGCAGGTAGAGGAAGGCATAGCGCATGCCGTAGTTCCAGTAGCCGATGCCCTCCGGCCAGGCGCCGTCGGTCTCGTCCAGGAACAGGAAGTAGGGGGCCACCGACTCCTCGACCAGCGGTAGCAGCTCACGCGCTTCGTCCGCGTCCTCGTACATGGCCAGCGCCAGCATGCCGAGGCCGCCCGCGCAGACGGTGTTCCAGTTCGAGTCCGTGCGTCCGAACCACCAGGTCGCGCCGGGCCGGGCGTGCTTCATGCCGGCCGCGAACGGCCACTTCCGCGCGGTCTCGAGGAACAGCGCGCGCTCCTCGTCCGACAGCGTGTCGTGCAGCCAGTCGTAGGCCAGGGCCAGCGTCGCGCTGTTCTCGCCGTAGCTCAGATCGAACAGGGCGTCGGGGGCCGAATCGCCGGAGCGCCAGGCGATCCAGGACCAGTACTCCCAGTCGCGCATCTGCCGGACGCACTGCAGCGCCGCCCGCCGGAAGCGCTCCTGGCCCGTCTGGAACCAGCGCACCAGCAGCGTCACGACGCGCGTCTGCATGCGGCGGGCGCGGATCAGGTGGCCGTTGTGGCTGTGGGGCGTCCATTGCAGGTCGGGCAGCCTCGCGCCGCGTTGGGCGTCCGCGGCGACCTGCCGGGCCGCGTCCCGAAGCCAGGGGATTGAGGGCTCCCTGCGCGCCCGTTCGATCGCTTCCGAATCGACATACAGCCGGGGATGGGGCTCCATGGTGCTCTCCAGGCGAACGGGCCGGGCGGCGTGCCGGCCGGGTGGGTCGCATCATACCGACTCTCCGGGCGGCTTGCCGGGAATCCGCTCCGTTCGGTAGACTCTGCACCGTTCGCACGGGGCCGCAGCGGACGAACGGAGTTCCAGACGCCCTCCGACAGGAGACCGAACGGTGACATTCGATCTGCTCTTTCGAGACGCACTGGTGGTGGACGGGACGGGCGGGGTGCCGTTTCCGGGCGACGTCGGCGTGGCGGGCGGCCTCATTCGGGCGGTCGGACGGCTCGGGCGCGTGCAGGCCGTGCGCACGATCGACGCGCGCGGGCTGATCGTGGCCCCGGGCTTCGTGGACATGCACACGCACTCGGACCTGCGCCTGCTGGCCGAACCGCGCGCCGAGGCCAAGGTCATGCAGGGCGTCACGACGGAGGTCATCGGGCAGGACGGCCTGTCCTTCGCACCGGTCAACGACGAGACGATGGCGCTGATCCGCCAACAGACGGCGTCCTGGAACGGCGACGCCCCGGGCTGCGACTGGGCCTGGGCGAGCATGGGCGACTACCTGCGCCGGTTCGACCGGCGGACGTCCGTGAACGTGGCCTGCCTGGTGCCGCACGGGAACGTGCGCCTGCTGGCCATGGGCTACGACGACCGGCGGCCGACTCCGGACGAGCTGGCCGAGATGCGCCGGCTGATCGGGCAGGGCATGGAGGAGGGCGCGGTCGGGCTGTCCACCGGGTTGTCGTATCCGCCGGCCATGTATGCCGATACGGATGAGATGGCCGAACTCTGCCGCGAGGTGGCGGCGCGCGGCGGCTTCTTCTGCACGCACCATCGCAGCTATGGGAAGGGGGCGATGGAGGCCTACCGGGAGATGTTCGAGGTCGCACGGCGCTCGGGCGTGCCCGTCCACCTGACCCACTGCGCCATGAACTTCCCGGGAAACGAGGGCCGGGGCGCGGGCCTGGCGGCGGAGATCGAGGCGCTGAACCCGCGCGAGGTCGAGGTCACCGTCGACAGCTACCCCTACCTGGCCGCCTCGACCTACCTGGCCTCGCTGCTGCCGCCGTGGGTCAGCGTGCGGGGGCCGGACGGCGTGCTGGCCGCCCTGGCCGACGACGGGCAGGCGGCGCGCATCCGGCGCGAGATGGAGGTGGACGGCACGCCGGGCTACCACGGGATGCCGATCGACTGGCGTGCGGTCGAGGTCAACTCCGTCCGCACCGAGGCCGGCGCGCGCTGGGTGGGGCGGACGGTCTTCGAGATCGGCGCCGAGTCCGGCGTGGCGCCCTTCGAGGCCGCCCGGCGGCTTCTGCTCGACGAGCGGTTGGACGTGAACATCCTGATGCACGTGGGGCACGAGGAGAACGTGCGCGCGATCATGCGCCTGCGGTGTCACATGGCCGGCAGCGACGGCCTGATGGCCGGACAGAAGCCGCATCCGCGCGCGTGGGGCACGTTCGCGCGGTATCTGGGTCACTACGCCCGCGACGAAGGTATGTTCACGTGGGAGCAGATGGCCGTGAAGATGTCGTCGATGCCGTGCCGGCGGCTGGGCCAGTGGGACCGCGGCCTGCTCCGCCCCGGCATGGCGGCGGACCTGGTGGCCTTCGATCCGGAGACGGTCCGCGACACGGCGACCTACGAGGACCCGCGGCGGTACCCGGAGGGCATCCCGTACGTGGCCGTCAACGGCGTGCTGGTCAAGGACGAAGGCCGTCACACCGGCGCGCTCCCCGGCCGCGTCCTCACGCTCGGCCGCCGCTGACGGGGGCAACGGGGCTCACGCCAGGGCGCCGGCTGCTCGGTGCGTCTTTGGGGCTCTGTTTGAGCCACCGCCGTTCAGCCGATCCAGAGACCCTCGATGCGAACGCGCATGCCGTCTTTGCCGCGCGCCATCGAGTTCATCAGGCCGCAGTGACGCCACTGCAGCATGCAGTAGCGAGGCTGGAAGTAGTAGCGCCGCCCGATCTCCAGTTCCACGCGCGTGTGGCGTACCAGTCCCTCGTAGGCCGTCGTGTTGTAGTAGCCGATGTTGATGCCGTTTTCGCGGGCGGCGAGGGGCCCGACGACGCACCAGACGACCGTTCCGTTGAAGTAGTCGGGGTCCTCCATGATGCGTCCCACGTGTGTCACGGGGCAGCCGCAGGAGATCCATGCCGGCCGCCCGAAGATGACGTCGCCCTTCTTCAGCCCGAGGGCCTCCACTTTCGTGGGGTTGAACAGGATGATCGTCTCGCGCGGCCCCGGCTCCCCGGGGAACTTGTCCAGCAGGAAGTCGTATTCCCTCCCCAGATGGTCCTGCCAGGTGCCTTCGGCGAGGAACTGCTCGGACGCACAGGGCGCGCCCGGCGGGCAGGAATGGTCCCGGGCCGCCAGGGGTACGCATCGCTGGATCATCATCGGATCCTCGGCTGCGGCGCGGGCCAGTTCTGCGCAGGACTTGAACCCGCACAGGCCGCAGTCCTTCCCCGGCAACGTCTGCAGGATGTCGTCTGCATCCATCGTCACTCTCCCCTGTAGAAGATGTCCGTGTCGAGCGCACGGAGCACGCCGAAGTGCGCCTGCCTGCCGATCTCCTTCTTGCCCACGCAGATGGTGCAGGTTCCCAGCGGAGGATTGCCGCGCAGTTGCAGGGGCTCACGCGTCTCCTCCATGGCCGCTATGCGCCGCACGACGTGGTGCACGTTGATGCCGTGCAGGGCGTTGGTGTCGACGACCGGCACGTCGGCGGCGGCCTTGATGTTGGCGCGGAAGACCTCGCGCTCGGCCTGGGAGACCAGGTCGATCTTGGTCACGATCGCCATGTCGGCCAGCGACAGCATGGGGCCGATCTTCCGTGGGAGGTTCATGCCGCTGGTGGCCTGCACGACAACGATCCCCAGGGCGGTCTCCACGTACGGAGAGCAGCGCAGGCACAGCCCGGCCGTCTCCACCAGGAACACGTCGGCCCCCTCCTGCAGGGCCCAGGCAAAGGCATCGCCCAGCACCACGACGTTGCAGTGGTCGGGGCAGAGGTCGCCGGAGTATATCTTGCGCGAGGGGATGCCCAGCTCGTCGCGGAACATCTCGTCCTCGTTCGCGAACTGCACGTCGATCTTGAGGTAGGCGAGGGCCTGGCCGCCGGCGATGAGCGTGCGGGCGACCTGTTTGAGGAGGGTGGTCTTGCCGGCGGTCGGCGGGCCGGCGCAGATGACGAGTTTCATACCGCTCTTCCTCCTGTCAGGCGATGTAGCCGAGGGAACGCAGCCGTTCGTCCAGTTGCCGTGTGCTGAGCCGTTCGCCGGCCCGGATCGAGGCCCGAAGGCCCAGCATCAGGTCGTCGAGCTTCTTGATCTCCTCGCCCACGCGCTTCTCGTCCGACTCCGTGACGATCAGCTTCCGCATGGCGCCTCCGCGCATGACCAGGCGGAAGTCCGACAGCAGGGCGATCCGCGGGTCGTGCGTGACGAAGATGAATATCTTCTCGTAGTCCTTGAGCAGTTCGACCGCCCGAGTCCGATGAATCCCCGCGTTCTCGATCTCGTCCAGCAGGATGATCGGCGAGTTCCCGATGACGACCGCGTCGGCGATCAGCAGGGCGCGCGTCTGGCCTCCGGACAGCTCGGTCATTGCACTGGTCGGGATGATGGGCTCGCCGGTCAACTGGTTGGCGAACTCCAGCGTCGCGCCGACCGCCGAGGCGGCGTTCCCGCTGTCACGCACGCGCGCATGGGTGGTGAGGAACGCCTCCACCGGGAGATCGGAGAGGAAGTTCGTGTGCTGGGTGATCATCGCGACGGGATTGGCGTCGGGCGAGTTGACCACGTCCTCCGGAGGCGCGGCGCCGTTGATCAGAATCCGGCGGCCCGACGGCGTGTTGGCGTCGGCCAGCAACTCGACGTCGTTGATCAGCGCGGTCTTGCCGGAGCCCGTGGGCCCGACGACGCTGATGACGTTGCCCATCTCCAGAGTCACCTCCGCGACGGGCTCCGGTTCCCCGTCCTTGCCGCGCCCGCCGAGGACCGTCAGCGCTTCGATTCTCATGCACTGCTCCTTTCGGTCGCGACACTCCGGACGGAGTGTCGCGCAGAAGACGCCAAAGGCTCCTGTATTGCCCTGTATGAACGCGCCGGTTCCCGGCACACTCCCATAGCACTCCGGCCGCGGAGGTTAGTGCATCGGGGGGGCGCCTGTCAAGGGGATGCCGGCTTTTCCGGTGCCGCGCACGTCGGCGCGCGGCCGTGCGGACGGGAGACCCGCGCGAGGACGGGACCGAACATGCGGATGGCGTGTCACATGCGGCAGAGACGGAGAACGCGCCGCCGGTGCCCCCGGGGGGGGGGCCGGTTCCGGACAACGCGGCACTGCGCACGGCCCGGCAGGGCGGGTTCGCACACGGTGACGGCGGACGAATGCGAACGCGGCGCCTGGATGGCAGGCGGGGACCCGGACGCACGGCAACGTCAACGGCAACGCGGGATGAGGCGCTTTCAGTGGCCGGCGGTTGTGCGGGCGACCTCGGCGGCGAGGGCGTAGAGCCGGGCGTCGCGGTCGCGGTAGCCGGTGCTCTGGTACCAGGCATGGCCGGCCTCGCCCGTCTGGAAGATCCACGTCCAGGGCGCCGAGTAGTTGTGCGGCGCCGCCACGTAGTTGGCGACGCCCCGCAGCGAGTAGAGGATGCGTGCGTCCAGCTCCGCCTGGCAGCGCGCGGCCAGATCCTCGCCCATGGCCCGGCGCTTCGCCTCGTCGAGCAGGGCCTGTTCGATGAAGATGCGGGCCTCGCAGGCCTGCACGCCCTCGCGAAGCTGTTCGAAGCGCGCCGTCGGCAGCGCGCCATCGGGTCCGGGCATGAAGAGCTGACAACAGAGTTGCAGGTTGCCCCAGTTGCTCCACGGGTAGCGGTCGTAGGCGCGGGCCACGCGACGCCCTCGCCTGTCCTTCACCACGTACCACGTGTCGCCGCCGAGGCGGCCGAAGCCGCGTTGCCCGCCGGCCATGGTGATCTCGGTCATGGAGTGCCACATGGCCCCGGGGAGCCGGTCCATCTCGCCGCGCCAGCCGGGGCGCAGCAGTTGCTGAGCATGGATCACGGGCTTCGGCTGCCATCCGTAGACCCGCTTCACGGCCGGATCGGGCGGGAACTGCGTGTCGTGGATGCTCGTGTTATAGCCGGCCCGGAGGCCCAGGTCCTTCCCGCGCATGAAGCGGGCGAGCGTGTAGTGGGAGTGTGAGACCCAGGGCAGGTCACCCGTGACCTGGCCCCAGAACTCGACCTCCTCCTTCTGTGCGCGCACGTCGGTGAACCAGCCGAGCATCATCGTGTCGGCGAGCCCGCGCTGTTCCAGTCGCGCGCGCAGTTCCTGGAACAGTTTCGTCCAGTGTGCCTTGCACGCCGGGTCGTTGTAGTAGCCGGGGAAGGAGACGCGGCCGACCTGGCCGGTTGCCGGATCGACCGTCGTCACGAACGGCGCGCGCATGCGTCCCTCGACGCGGCTGATCTGGCCCGGGATGTTGCCGTGACTGCCGCCCAGCGAGTCCGACGCCTTCTCGAGCAGGAAGACCTCCCAGACGATGAAGCAGACGATCTTCGGCCTGCCCAGGTTCTCCTGGACGACGTCCAGGTACTTGTCCAGGACCGTGAAATCGAAGTCGTATCCGCCGTCCGCCGTCTTGACCCACCGCACCATCGACTCCTCATTGCCGTAGTAGGTGCAGCAGATGAGGGGCAGATAGACGACGCTGCTGCCGACCTCGCGCATCAGGCGGAATGAGCGCGCGATCAGCTTGAAGTGCTCGTCCGACCAGGCGGGCACGTCGTATTCGAGCTGCAGGGTATCCGGCGATTGGATGACCTCTGTCCACGTCCTGAAGTCGTCCGGGTGGGGAAGCGCCCAGTCCGCAACGGTCAGGTCGACAGGCACCTCCAGCGCCGGCTGGCCCTCACAGGTCAACGTCAGGCGGCCCTGGTAGCGGCCGGCTGTGGCGTCGGCCGGCACGTGGACCGTGACCCACACGGGCGCCACGGCGCCTCGGGGGCCTGCGTATTCCGCCGGCGGCTCGTCCGCCAGGATGCTGAGCGCCTTGGCGCGCGCGGGACTGCGCGCGTCCGGCGACCCGAGGCCGTAGGTGTACTCGTAGACGCCGAACTCCTCGCCGCCCGGCGTGCCGTAGCGCACCCGCACCGCCGAGGCGGCGATCGTGCCGCCAGGACCGGTCAGCTCGCTCGGCTCCGCCTTGAGGCTTCGGATGGGATCCGGGGAACCGACCACGACCTTGCCCGAGAAGATGCCGTTGCGCGTGGCCGTGAGCGTGATCGGCCGGAGGGGCTCGCAGGGGTCCGCGGAATCGAGTTCGAAGTCCGTGCGCAGCAGCGAACCGTTCCATGCCTGCAGCCCGGCGGCGGGGGCCGGAAGGGGCTCTGCCGACGTCAGGCGCACGTCGCGCAGTTCGCACGTGTTCCACTGCAGGTTGTAGAGCGGCTCCTTGTCCCAGCGGAACGTCTTCTGCTCGTCGACGGCGCTGTGATAGGGGGCGCGGACGACCTCGACGGCCAGGACGTTCACGCCCGGGCGCACCAGGGCGGCGGGCAGCTCGGTCGTCAGTGTGCGGGTCCGCAGGGCGACGCGCCGGAGCGCCTCCTCGTCCGGCTTGGGCGCCCGCACGACCTTGCCGTCGACGTTCACCATGGCGCCCTCGGGCACCAGGAGGACTCCGTCGGGGGTCAGGAAGGCCTCGGGTGCGTACTGCGCGGCCAGTTCCGCGCCGGGTTCGATGAACGCTCGGGCCACCTCCTGCCCGTTCAGATACACGAGGGCCGCCCCGTGGAAGCTCAGCGTGAGCGTGAGCGGGCCGGCCGCCGCGGGGTCCGCAACCCGGAACTTGCCGCGCAGGCAGGCCCTCTGCAGGAACGACGCCCGCACGCCCATGCCCACCGGCCCGCGCAGCCAATCCACGTCGTCGAACTCCGGGCCCTGCCACCCGTCGGGCGGGGGCGGCGTGGAGCCGTTCAGCCAGTAGTGCTCCCGATACGCGAACGTCGCCGGCCGCACGCCGTCGTCGAACGCGAATTCGGGCGCCTTGAGCACGTGGAACATGCGCCAGGAGCCGAACGCATCGAGCAGGACGTTGTCCGGGGCGGCGTCCGCCCGGCCGGCGGCGAGGAGAAGGGCCAGGAGCGTTGCCAGCAGCGTCGAGACGGAGCGCATGGAGCATCCCTCTGTCGGTCCGCGGGGCCGGCCGGAGGCGCCGCCCGCGCGGGAGGATCAGAACGTGCCGGGAGCGCCCGGCACCTCTGGGGGATGATACCGGGGCGCACGGACGTCCACAAGCGGCGGGGGCGGTCGGCTGTCGGGGACGTCGGCGATTCACTTGCGTCTATACCGTCCGGACGGTATAGTAAGACTCAGGTGCGCGCCGGCGGGAACGGCGACCGGTCCGAGAGGAGGCGATGATGCACCCGAAGGAGAGCCGACGGGACGCGATTCTGAAGGCCGCGGCGCATCTGGTTCGCGAGAAGGGGCCCGCCCATCTGACCATGGACGCCGTCAGCGAGCGGGCGCGCATCAGCAAGGGCGGTCTGCTGTACCACTTCCAGACGAAGGAGTCGCTGGTTGCGGGCATGGTGGAACGCCTGACGGAGGCGATGGAGGCGGTTCAGGAGGAGGAGGTCGCCAAGCTGCCGCCCAGCCCCGCACGCGAACTCAAGGCGCTTGCGCGGTCGCTGCAGGCCCTCCGGCACGGGGAGCTGAAGGGCGTCGCGACGGCCCTTCTGGCCGCCGGCGTCCATGACCCCGGGCTGCTGGAGGGGATCAGAAGCGAGCAACGCGAGATGTTCCAGGAGATGGAGGCCGAGGGCCTCCGCCCGGCATTCGTCCGCGTGATCTTCCTTGCCGCCAAAGGGCTTCTGTTGAGTGAGATGCTGCATTCACTCGCGCTGAGCGACGCGGAGCGGCAGGCGATTTTCGACGAGCTTCTTCGGCTGATCGGCGAAGAGGAAGCCCGCATGGAGGCCGCCGAGGGTGCTCCATAGGGGCGGGGCTTTGCTGACGGGCAGCGGAGGAGTGGAGAATACGGGCCGCTTCGTCCGCCGCAGACTCGGGGGCCGGCGGTTCTCAGACCCACGTCAGGTCGTGCATCGGTGAATCGAGGGACGCTATGGCGATGTCCGAGGCGGACAGAGCATTCGGAATGCTGAGATCGAGAGCGCTGTCCATGAGCAGGGCGTGGAGCAGGCTGTTGGCGTTCCGGCGGATTCGGGCCGTCGGATGGTGCGCGCTGTGTCTGCTGGCGGTCTGGCCGGCCGGGTGCGCATACCGGGGCGAGATGCGGGGCAGCCTGCACTCGCGCCGCAGCGAGGCGTATCGCCGGTGGCAGAGCGTGCGCAACGGCGAGGAGGAATCGAAGCCGCACCTGACGGGGGCGCTCAGCCTGCAAGACGCCCTGAAGGTGGCGATCGCCTACAACAAGTCCCTCCAGGTCACCGTGCAGGAGCGCCTGGTGGCCGCGGGCATGGTCACCGAGGCGTATGCGGGCGCCATGCCGACGCTGTCGGCCACGGCGGCCTACGTCCGCCTGGAGGAGGTGCCGGCTCCCGGGCAGGTGAACAACTACTCGACGGGGCTCGAGATCCGCCAGCCGCTCTTCCGGGGCGGCGCCGTGCTGGCGGGCATCCGCACGGCGCAGTGGAACGCGTTGCTGGCCGACGAGCAGGTGCGCGGCGCCGTCCAGTCGGTGATCTACGACGCGGCGAAGGCCTACTGCGATGTGCTGCTGGCCCAGCATCTCTACGAGGTGAACCGCGACGCCGTCGAGTCGGCCAGGGCCCATCTGCGCGACGTGGAGATCAAGCGCCAGCAGGGCGTCGTGTCGGACTTCGGCGTGCTGCGCGCCCAGGTGGACGTATCGAACTTCGAGGCGGCCATGATCCAGCAGCGCAACCGCGTGCACGTGGCCCGGACGGAGCTTCTGCGCAGCATGGGCGCCTCGCAGCAGAGCGAGGTGACCCTCTCGGACGTGCTGACCTACACCCGGTTGAAGCCCGTCGCGGAGGAGGCCGTGCGCCTGGCCTACCGGAACCGCCCGGACCTGTATCAGGCCGAGTTGGGCATCCTGATGCAGCAGGAGGCCGTGCGGATCGCACAGGGCCGGTACTGGCCCATGGTGGACGCCTGGTTCCGCCAGGAATGGGCGCGTCCCGACCCGGTCGTGCCCGCGCGCGACCGCTGGGGCGGCCTCTGGACGGCGGGGCTCTCGGCGAGCTGGACGCTCTTCGACGGGTTCGGGCGCGAGGGGCGCATCGCCCAGGAGCAAGCCCGGCTGCGGCAGCGGGAGCTGCAACTGGCCGACGCCGAAGAGCGGGTGCTGGAGCAGTTGCAGCAGGCCGTTCTCAGCGTGCAGGACGCCGAGGAGTTTGTCGAGTCCCAGCGCATGAACCTGAGCCGCGCGAGCGAGGCCGTGCGCCTGGCCGAGGTGGAATACCGCCAGGGCATCGCCGAGGCGGTGACCGTCACCGAGGCCCGGGCGGCGCTGACCCGCGCGCAGGGCTATTACTACGAGGCCGTCTACAGCCACACACTGGCGCGGCTGAACCTGCAGCGCGCCATGGGCATACTGGGTCCGCGTTCGGACGATTCGACGGCGCCGGAGGACACGGAGTTCCGCCCGGGCCGGATCGCGGAGTTCTCACCGGATGACGCGTCTGCCGCCGACGAGGTTCAAGAGGTTTCGCAATGAAGAAGATACTGAAGGTCGTTGGATGGGTTGTCGCACTGGCCGTCATCCTGTTCGGCGGATGGAAGGGCATGCGCCTTGTCGGGGAGCGGGAGGCGGCCGCGAAGGAGGCGCCGGCGGCGGCCGGGGAGACCGGCCCGCCGCAGGTGGCCGTCCGGACCGTGTCGCTCGGATCGGTCTCCGTGAGCGTCTGGGTCACGGGCGAGGTCGGCGCTCTGCAGAGCGTGGAGATCGTGCCGAAGGTCGCCGGTCGGCTGGAGCGTCTGAGGCGTTCGGACGGCGCGCCGATCGAGGAGGGCGTCGAGGTGGGGCCGGGGGAGACGGTGGCGGTCATCGAGCATGAGCACCTCGCAGCGGCGGTGCGGACGGCCGAGGCGGCGCTGGAGGTGGCCCGGGCGGTACACGAGGCCGCCCGCGTGAACGCCGCCGACGCCCTGCGCGAGAAGGCGCGCTGGGAGGAACTGCGCCGGGGCGGGTCAGGAACGCAGCAGCAGCTTGACCAGGCCGTGACCGCGTATGCGCGAGCCGAGGCGCAGGTCAGGCAGGCGGAGGCGCAGATCGTCCAGGCGCAGGCGGTGCTGGAGCAGGCCCGGGTGGCGGTGGCCGACGCGACCGTTGCGGCCCCCTTCGCCGGGGTGGTCCTTCGCAAGCACGTGGACGAAGGCGCGTTCGTCGGCCCCGGGACGCCGCTGTTCCGTCTGGCGGACATCTCCGAGGTGGAGATCACCGGCGGGGTTGCCGGCCGCCATTACGCCGGACTGCGCACCGGCGAGACGCGCGCCGTTGTCGAGGTTGACGCCTATCCGGGCGAGGTGTTCGAGGGCACGGTCAGCCGGCTGCGTCCGGAACTGGACTCCGTCACGCGCACGGTCGCGGTGACCATCCGGGTGCCGAATGCCGAACGCAAGCTCAAGCCCGGCATGTACGCCCGCACGCGATTGGCGCTGGACGAACGCGTGGCCGTGCCCGTCCTGCCCGACACCGCCATCGTGACCCACGGCGACCGGCGCGAGGTCTTCGTAGTCAACGACGGCGAGGTCCACGTGCGTGAGGTGGAGACGGGCCTGCAGGAGGGCCCCCTCAGCGAGGTCGTGCGCGGCGTGCGCGCGGGCGATCGCGTCGTGGTGCGCGGGCAGCAGTTGCTCAGGGACGGCATGACCGTGGTGCCGGTCGAGGTGGAGGACGGTCGATGAACCTGCCCGAAGTCTCCGTGCGCAACCCCGTGACGACGCTGATGGTGTTTCTCGGCGTGATCCTGGTGGGGGCCTTCTGTCTGCTCCAGATGCCCCTGGATCTCTTTCCCGAGATGGAGATCCCCATACTGACCATCATGACGCCCTATGAGGGCGCGGGGCCGGAGGAGATCGAGGAGAAGATCACCCGTCCGCTCGAACGGGTGCTCTCCACGGTGGAGGACCTCAAGAACAGCTTCTCCACGTCGAAGGAGGGAAGTTCGCAGATCAGCCTGGAGTTCGACTGGGGCACGGACCTGGAGGCCCGAGCCAACGACGTGCGCGACGCGGTGGACATGACCCTGCGCCTCATGCCGGAGGAGGCGGAGCGCCCGCGCATCTTCAAGCTGGACATGAACCAGTTCCCCGTGATGGTCTACGGCGTCTACGCGGACGAGTCCTACGCGGAACTGGAGGACATCCTGGAGAACGAGGTGGCCAACCCCCTTGAGGGGGCGCCCGGCGTGGCGGCGGTCACCGTCATCACGCCCCTGCAGCGGCAGGTGAACGTGGACCTGGACCGCGAACTCCTGGCCGCCCATCGCCTGACGCCCTCCGACGTGGCGGGGGCCCTGGCTCGCGAGAACTACCAGGCGGCGGCCGGCAGCATCAAGATGGGCGACACCGACTACCTGCCCCGCGTTCCCGGCGAGTTCGAGACGGTCGAGCCGATGAACGAGATCGTCGTGCGGGCGCGCGACGGAGCGATCGTGCGCCTGAAGGACGTCGGGCGCGCGACGTTCGGATTCCGCGACATGGACCTGGACGTGCGCATCAACGGCCTGCCCGGCGGGATATTCTTCGTGCAGAAGCAGTCGGGCGCCAACACCGTCTCCACGGCCAGGGAAGTGCGCCGACGCCTCGACGCCATCCTGGCCGGCGGGCGTTTGCCGGCCGACGTGACCGTCGTGAACGTGATGGACGGGTCGGACGACATCCAGCGGATGGTCGATGACCTGGTGGCGACGCTCCTGATCGGCGGCGCCCTGGCGATGGTCGTGGTGCTGGTATTCCTGCGCCAGGTGCGCGGCACCCTCATCATCGGGCTGGCCATCCCGTTCTCCCTGATCGCGGCCGGGGTGGTCATGTACATGCTGGATTACTCGATCAACATGCTCACGCTGTTCGCACTGATCGTGGCGATCGGCATGGTGGTCGACAACGCGATCGTGGTGCTGGAGAACATCGCCAGCCACCGCGAGCAGGGGGAGAGCGCCGGCGAGGGCGCCATCTTCGGGGCGACCGAGGTCGGGATGGCGGTCGTGGCGTCCACCCTGACGACGCTGTGCATCTTCTTCCCGCTGCTGTTCGTCCAGGGCATCGCGCGGATCGTCTTCGCCCCGTTCGCGGTGGTGGCGGCCGCCGTTCTGCTCGCCTCGTTGTTCACCGCCCTTACCATGACGCCCATGATGGCCTCGCGGCTGCTCACACGCGGATACGGCGACGGCCGCCGCGAGAGCTGGTTCTTCCGGATGAGCGAGGCCGGGTTCGATGGGCTGGCCAACGCCTACTCGAGCGTCCTGGGCTGGTCCCTGCGCCACCGGGGCATCGTCATCCTGGCCGTGCTGGCCCTGTTGATGAGCAGCCTGGCGCTCGTGCCGGCCATCGGCTTCGAGCTGATGCCGGAGGAGGACCGGGCCATGATCCAGGGGTCCATCAAGCTGCCCGTCGGCACCCGCGTCGAGCGCACGGCGGAAGCCCTCGAGGCCGTCTATGCGGAGATCCTCGAGGAGATTCCGGAGGAGCACATGCTGGCCATCTTCACCCGGTGCGGCACGTCCGCAGAGGGTTCCCCGATGTCCGGCGACGCGGGGAGCCACGTCGGCAGCTTCGGCATGCGGCTGGTGCCCCGGGAGGACCGCGGCTGGCACGTGGCGCAGGTCGGCGACGCCCTGCGCAAGCGGATCCAACGCCTCGCTCCGCAGTATGGAATCGTCGACTACCGCATCGACATGCAGGACGCCATGTCGGGGCTGGCCAGCGGAGGCGGGCGGGCCCTGGCGGTGGAGATCCGGGGCGATGACCTGGAGGCGGTCGACCGCTTCGCGGCCTGGCTCCTGCCCAGGATGGCGGCCGTGCCCGGGGCCATGGATGTGGGCGTCTCCCGCGAGGATCCCACGCCGGAGGCGTGGGTGCGGGTCGATCGCGACAAGGCCTCGTCGCTGGGCCTGAACGTCTCGGATGTCGCCGACGCCGTCCGAATCGCCGTCTACGGCCGCACGGCCAGCTACTACCGCGTCGGCGGCGACGAGTACGACATCTTCGTGCGCCTGCAGGAGTCCGACCGCGATCGCCTGGACGGCCTGGGCCACCTGGCCGTGCGCCTTCCGAGCGGAGAACTGGTCCGTATCGAGAACGTTGCGGAGGTCACCAGGGAACTGGGGCCGCTGGAGATCGAGCGCAAGAACCAGCGCCGCATCGTCCGGGTCGACGCCAACGTGCACGGCCGATCCCTGGGCGAAGTGGCCGCCGACGTCCAGGCGATCGTGGCCGAGGCGGACATCCCGCAGGGGCTGGAAGTGAGCATGGGAGGGCAGGTTCAGGAGATGCGCGAGACCTTCTTCTGGCTCACCCTCGCGCTGGTGATCGCCGTCATCCTCGTCTACATGGTCATGGCCTCGCAGTTCGAATCGCTCATGCACCCGTTCGTGGTCATGTTCTCCATCCCCTTCGCCTTCATCGGCGTCCTCTGGGTGCTTTTCCTCGGGGGCTATGCCCTGAGCATGGTCGTGTTCCTGGGGGCGCTGCTCCTGATCGGAGTGGTGGTGAACAACGCCATCGTGCTGGTGGACTACATCAACATCCTCCGCGCGCGCGGGCTGGACATGATGGAGGCCGTTCAGGAAGCCGGGCGCTCGCGCCTGCGGCCCGTGCTCATGACGGCGACCACCACGATCGTCGCCCTGGCGCCCATGGCCTTCAAGTCCGGGCAGGGCTCCGAGACGTGGAACCCCCTGGGGGCCACGATCATGGGAGGGCTGCTGGTCTCGACCGTGGTCACCCTGGTGCTCGTGCCGACGATCTACAGCATCTTCGAGAGCCGCGCCCGCCCCGCCAACCATCGATAGGGAGCCGCACATGAAGCTGGTGCTCATCGCCTACAACGAGGCCCTGGACGACGAGGTGGGCAAGGTCCTTGCGGCCGCCGGGGCGGAGGGCTGGACCAAGTGGGCGCGCGTCTACGGCAAGGGCCGGTCCAGCGGGCCGCACCTGGGCACGCACGTCTGGCCCAAGGCCAACGACGTCCTGGCCGTCGTCACCGACGAGGACACGGCGCGCAAGGTCCTCGACGGCATTCGCGAGCTGCGCACGAGGCTCGCCAGGGAAGGAGTCAAGGCCTTTCTGCTGCCCTGCGAGGAGGTCACCTGAGCGCCGCCACGCCCGGTCAGGGCGGCCCGAAGCGCTCCCGCAACGCCTCGACCACGGCGCCGACGGCCTGCCGGCGGCCTTCGGTCCGCGCCCGGCGGAGCGCCTCGGCCTCGTCGCCCAGGTAGGCGGCCGTGGCCGTGTCCGACAGGTCCAGCACGGTCGGCCGGTCCCCGGGCAGCTCGGTGTCGACCGCCCGAATCCGCCACGGACAGCGTGCGAACACCAGGCGGCCCTCCTCGACCGGCGACGTCTCCGCCAGTTGAGGGCGGAACTCCCCGAGGACAACCAGCGCGCACCGGTAGGGCCCGAGCCACTCCCGCAGGGGCGCGAGCGCCTCATGAATCGCCGCGTCGTCCGAGTCGGGCCGAAGGGCCGCGACGTGGACGTGCCGGCGCACGTCCTCCCCGCTCACGAAACGGAACCCCTCCCGCGTCAGAGCCTCCTCCATCTCGCGGGCGGCCTCGGCGGCAGAGCCGCGTCCGGCGGCCGTCTCCTCTTCCAGAAGGAGGACGAGACGAACGTTCGCACGCGAGCGCACGGCGTAGGCGATCTCCGTCGGCGGGAGCGAGAAGCGTCGGGCGACGGCCGGCAGAGCGGCCGCCTCCACGTCGATTGCCGCCAGCAGGGCGCCGCGGGTGGGCTCGGGCGGCAGCGCGTCCCGGATGCGCAGCGCCGCGATTCCGTCGGCATCCGAGGCGGCCTCCGCCCACACGCGCCCCGTCTGAGCGTCCGTCATGCGCACCGGCAACCCCGGCACGGGCACGGCGGGGTCGCCCGCCGAGACCCTGAGCGCGATCTCCTGTGCCGGCGGCCGGCCGGGCTGGACCCATTGCAGGTCACCCCGGACGACCTCGAGCCGGAACGCCTCCAGAAGTGACCGGAGTTCGCCGCATGCCTGCTGGAGGGGCGGCGGGGGCTGCGGGGCCGGGATCTGCCCCAGCGGTTCGGGCGCGACGGCTGCGGCCCGCACCTGCAGGACCACCGCCTGCTGGGCTGCATCCACGGCCTCGCCGTAGGCCCGCAGGGAGGCGGTGAAGTTCTCCGCCCGACGGTGGTTGCGCGCCGACACCAGGAGCCCTTCGGCCGCCTCGCAGGCGGTCACGGCCCGCGCGCTCAGGGCGTCCGAGGCATGCGAGGCCCCGAGGATCGCCAGCGTGTAGTGCGTGTCCGTCACGGCGTCATACCAGCGCTCCGCGATCCGGGGCCCGGGCAGATCGTCGGCCCGGAACCGAAGGGATCCGGTCTCGAGCCACTGCAGTTCGGCCGCCAGGGCCGCCCCGGCCGGCGTGTCCGGGAGGGCGGGCAGCAGGCGGTCGACCCGGGCGTTGAGGCGCAGGGCCACTTCGGACCGTGCGGAGGCCTCGGCCGACGGGAGGTCCTTTCCCAGGCCGATCGCACTATAGTACCGCTCGGCAGGATAGTCTGCGTGTGTGCCCGTCTTCAGCCACCGGGGCGTCCTCTCGTCCGGCAGGACCTCCGGCGGCTGCGGGCGGGCTCGGGCCGCGGCCGTCAGGCGTTCGGCCAGCGAGGCGTCCAGGTAGTCGTCGAGCGCCGCCATGGCCCGGTCCGCACCCGCGCCGAAAGGGTTGACGTCGGGGATGACCATGCGTGTCCTCCGGGCGATCTCGGCGTTCACCCGGGCAATGGGCAGGCTGTAGAGCACGTGCACCCGGCCGTCCGGCTCCTGCCAGACCCGTTCCGGCTGCGCAGTGCGAAGCAGCCCGGCCGCCACCTCCGTACGGAGGATGTCGGACAACTCCGCGCTCAGAGGCTCGGAGGGCGGCGGATACTGCGCCTCCGATGCCAGAAAGGCGGCGATGACGCCGCGCGTATACTCGCCGATGGCGTCCCGCAGCCGGTCCCGCGCCTCGACGTCGGCCATGGCCGCTGCCGAGTCCGAAGCCGCCCCTTCCGGGGCCGTGCCCACAGCCGAGAGGAACTCCCCCGGGGGATCGGCCGGGGCCGGCTCAGCAGAAACGTCGGGCGGCTCGGGGCGTGTCGTACGGACCGTGAGGCAGCCCGCAAGGCAGACGGCAACGCATGGCAGAAGCAGAAGCGCAGACCTCCGCACGACCGTATCTCCTGCAGACAAGGGGGATCGACGGCTGCATCATAGCGCGGGCCCCGGTGTGCAATCAAGGCAGCGGCGCGGCGGGCCACTCCGTGCAGGCGTGCCGCCCCACGCCCCCCCGGCCGCGACGGGGCGCGGCCTTCCACCGGCACGCTCCCTCGCGTGCGGGGGCGTGTGCGGGTCCGTGTGCGTCCGTGTGCGTCCGTGTCGGTCCGTGTAGGTCCGTGTCGCACGCTCCCTCGTGCGCGGGGGCGTGTCCGTGCGTGCGTCCCTGCCGCACAGGCCGCCGCCCAGGAACCGGTTGACCCAGGGGGGACGAGCGACTATAGTATGCCGCAAGTCGGGAACGCACAATGCGTTGAGGAAGGGCCATCGGATGGCGTGCGGCCACGCGGCACTGGTTCTGACGTTCATGCTGCTGACGGGGGGGCCGACCGGGCCGCCCGGCCCGGCCGTGCCGGTTGTGGAGGATCCCGCCGAGGTATTTGCGCTTGCCTGCGAGCCGGACGCGGATGCGAAGACACAGTGCGCGGACCTGGTGCGCATCGCCAAGGAGTGGCCCGAGAGTGACTGGGCGGACGACGCCCTGTGGGTGCTGGGCGAGACTGCGCGCAGGAACCGTCGCCCGGCGGAGGTCGTCTACTATTGGCAGTATCTGATGGCGGCCTATCCCGAGACCCGACTGGAGGGCCGGACCCGCTCGCTTGCGGTGTACGTCCACTCCGGGTTGGCGCAGGTGGAGATGTACGTGCAACAGACGGGGCAGTGCTACAAGCTGACCGAGGGGAAGAGGCGGGACGGCGACCGGGTCTTCTACAACGCCGTCCCGTTCAGCGCCTTGCCGATGTTCGTCTGGTCGGGGCTGGGGGAATCGTACGAGGAGCTGGGCCGGCTCAGTCTTGCGGCGAAGGCGTTCGAGCGCGCCGAGCGGTCCGCACCCACCGGCGGCAACTGGCGGGCCTCGTGCGCCGCATCGGCCGAACGGGTCCGACGCAGGCTCGAGGCGCACGCGGCGGGTGCGGGGAGCGCGACGCCGCCGGCCGCCGCCGGCCCGGTCGGGGCGCGCCCGTCGGCTCACTGCACCTCTGGAGCCGGGGACGCGGAGCTTGCCTGCGCCGAAGACGATTGACCCCCCGATGCCGGTCGTGCTGGCCAGCGCCTCGCCCACGCGCAGGGAACTGCTCGGCGGCCTGCTGACCCGCTTCGAGGTCGTTGCGCCGCAGGTCGACGAGGCGTCGGTCTCCGTGGACGATCCCCGCGAACGGGCCGTGGAGCTGGCGCGACGGAAGGCGGCCGAGGTGGCCGCCCGGCGGCCGGACGCCCTGGTGATCGGCGCGGACACGCTGATCGTCTGCCGGGGCGACGTGATCGGGAAGCCCGCCGACCTGGACGACGCGGCGCGCATCCTGCACCGGCTCAGCCACAACCCCCATTCGGTCATCACCGGTGTCCACGTGATCCATCCGGACGGGCGGTCGCGGTCGGCCTGTGCGGAGGCCGTTCTGCGCATGTATCCGATGTCGGCGGAACGGATCGCCGAGTACCTGGCCGGATTCGACCCACTGCACCGCGCGGGCGCCTACGCGATCGAGGCGGACGATCCGAACGTCGAGCGGCTCTCCGGCAGCGTGACGGGCGTCATGGGCCTTCCCATGGAGGACGTGGAGGCGATGCTCAGGGACCTGCTCGGCGCGGGGCACGGGAGGCCGACGTGATCCGGGGCTTCAGTTGGCTGCTTCCGGGCGAACTGGCGGGCATGGCCTGGCCCACACATCCGGAGGCCGATGCGGCGGGACTGCGGGCCCGGGGCGTGGGCGCCGTCGTGTGCCTTTGCGGCGAGGGCTGGGAGCACGGCGTGGCCGAGCGGGCGGGGCTGGCGTATCTGCACCTTCCGCTCGTGGACTTCACGGCTCCCGGGCCGGAGGAGATCGACCGTTTCGTGGGGTTCTGTGACGGCCGCCTCGCGCAGGGGCGTCCGGTGGTTGTCCACTGCGTGGCGGGACGCGGGCGCACGGGCACGATGCTGGCCTGCTACCTGGTCCACAGGGGCGAGGGGGCCGGCCGGGCGATCGCGCGCGTCCGGCAGGCGCGTCCCGGCTCCATCGAGACGCCCGAGCAGGAGCAGGCCGTCCGCGACTACGCCGCCCGCTGCGGCCGGGCGCCCTGAGCGCGGTCCCCAGGTGGAAAGTCTCCGCCCCATCCACTACAATGCCGTTTCCCTGCGTGTGACCCCAGGCGTCCCGGACGGAGGCGGTGGACCGGCATGAGCGAGGAGTTCGCCGTGATCGTCTGCACTCCGGATGTCGACGGGGCGGTTGCGGGTGCGCTGGCCGGCCGGGCGGCCGCCGGGCGGGCCGAGGTGCTCGTCTTCGGCAGCGACGTGGTGGCGGAGTTCTTCCGTCCCGAGATGCAGCGGAAGCTCCCGCGCGGCTACGACCTGGCCTTCTGCGGGCACTCGCTGCTTGCGCTGGACTGGGACGGACGGCCCGTGCGCCCCGTCCTGATGGACCGGCTGCGCGCCGCCGGGCGCCCGATGCGCTGGTTCAGCGGTGCGCGCTGGGCGCCCGAGGACCGCAGCGCCGTGGCGCATCTGATCGGCGAGGGCAACCTGTGCGTGGGCGACGGCGCGGTGACGGCGTCCGAACTCGTGCGCCGGACCCTCTGCGCACCGTCGGACGCATACGCCGAGCGGCTGGTGCGGCTGGCGCGGGACGACCTCACGGGGCGCGAGCGCCGCGCCTGGGGCGACGGCGCGAGCCGGGTGCTGGCCGCGCTCAGGGCCGACGCCGAGCAGATGGCCGCCGCCGTCGGATTGCTGATGGAGGAGCGCGACGGGGAGATGATCGCGCGCTTCGACGAGGCGGTGCGGCGATGGGAGGAGGACACCCGAACCGACGCGCGCCGCCAGGCCGCCAACGTGCGTGCCATGGGCGGCGTGCGCGTGGTGCTGCTCGCCCTGGAGCCCGCCCGGCATGCGTGGTGGGCGGAGACCTCCCGGTGTGCGCGGGAGGAGGCTGGCGCGGAGCTTTCGGTCTGCGTGCTGAAGGGCCGGCCCGTGCTGCTGGCCGCGGCCGACGAGACGGCTCGGCTCGACGTCGAGGGCTGGATCGGTTACGTGACGGACATGCGGCCCGGCTGCCGGCTTCCCGGCGGGGCGTCCGGAGGGGTCGCGCTGCACGTGCCGGGGCTGGAGCACGATCCCCGGCTGCCGGAGGAGGTCCTGAGGCTGCTGGAGGAGGGCGTGCACCTGTTGCACGGCTGAAGGCGGGCTCGACCACACAGGAGATCTGAGGAGAGAGCGAATGGCGACTGACACCCGCATCCGGCGCATCGGCGTCCTGACCGGCGGGGGCGACTGCCCGGGGCTGAACGCCGTCATCCGGGCCGTGGTCAAGACGGGCATCTTCGAGTTCGGGTTGGAGGCCTTCGGCATTTTGGACGGATACGACGGCCTGGTGCGGAACCGCATGATCCCACTGACCGAGAGCGACGTCAGCGGCATTCTGACGGTCGGCGGCACGATCCTGGGGTCGTCGAACACGGCCCATCCGTTCAAGTACGTGGCCCAGGGCGCCGGGGGTTCGGAGCCTCAGGACCTGTCCGACCGGTGCGTGGAGAACCTCCGGAACGCCGGGATCGACGTGCTCTTCTGCATCGGCGGCGACGGCACGCTGAGCATCGCGCACGATCTGGCGGCGAAGGGCATTCGCGTGGTGGGCGTCCCGAAGACGATCGACAACGACATCTGCGGCACGGACGTCACGTTCGGGTTCGACACCGCCGTGCACATCGTGGCCGAGGCCGTGGACCGCCTGCACACGACCGCCATGTCGCACCATCGGGCCATGGTGCTGGAGACGATGGGGCGTCATGCCGGCTGGCTGGCGCTTGTGGGGGGGATGGCCGGGGGCGGCGACATCATCCTCATCCCGGAGATCGCCTACCGCATGGAGCGTGTCTTCGAGGTGGTCGAGGACCGGGCGCGGCGCGGGAAGCGCTTCAGCATCATCGTCGTCGCCGAGGGCGTGCGCCTGCCGGGCGGCGAATACGTCATCCGCCAGGAGGTGGCCGATACGCACCACAAGATGCGCCTGGGCGGGATCGGCGTCTGGATGGCGCACGAGATCGACGCCGCCACGGCCACCGAGAGCCGGGCGGTGGTGCTCGGCCACATGCAGCGCGGCGGCACGCCGACGGCCTGCGACCGTGTGCTCGCCACCCAGTTCGGCCATGCGGCGCTTGTGGAGGCCATGGAAGGGCACACGGACGTCATGGTCGGCCGCAAGGGCACCCGCATCGTGCCCGTGCCGCTCAGCCACGTGGCCAACCGCCAGCGGCTCGTGGAGCCCGACAGCCAGATCGTCCGGGCGGCCCGGGCGGTGGGCACTTCCTTCGGCGACGAGTAGAAGAGCGCCCTGAGATGATCGACATGCAACTGATCCGGGACGACCGCGAACGGATCCGCGAGGCGATGCGGAAGGTCGGGGACGCCCCCGCGTTGATCGACCGTGCCTTCGAGCTGGACCTGCAGTGGCGGGCGTTGACGACGGAGGTCGAGGCCCTGAAGGCGGAGCGCAACCGACGGTCGAAGCAGATCGCCGGCATGGCCGCCGGGGAGGAGCGCGACGGGCAGATCGCGGCCATGCGGCGAGTGGGCGAGCAGATCAAGGTGCTCGACGTGCAGGCCGCCGACGTCCGCCGCGACCTGGATGAGCTGATGCTCCGCATCCCCAACGTGCCGGACGAGGACGTGCCCGCCGGGGCGGACGAGACCGAGAACGTCGTGGTGCGTTCGGAGGGAGAGCTGCCGGCGCTCGAGTTCGCGCCGCGGCCCCACTGGGAACTCGGGCCGGAACTCGGCATCCTGGACTTCGATCGCGGCGTCAAGCTCAGCGGGTCCCGGTTCTACGTGCTGATGGGCCAGGGGGCCCGCCTCCAGCGCGCGCTCATTGCCTGGATGCTCGACCTGCACGTGCGCGAGAAGGGCTACGTCGAGGTCTACCCGCCCTACATGGTCAACCGGCGCTGCCTGGTCGGCACGGGGCAGCTCCCCAAGTTCGCCGACAACGTGTACCACGAGGCCGAGGACGACCTCTGGCTGATCCCCACCGCCGAGGTCCCCCTGACGAACCTCCACGCGCAGGAGACGCTGGATGAGGGCTCCCTGCCGCTGCGCTACGTCGCCTGCACGCCGTGCTTCCGGCGCGAGAAGATGAGCGCCGGCCGTGATGTCCGAGGCATCAAGCGCGGGCATCAGTTCGACAAGGTGGAGCTGGTCCGCATCTGCCGGCCCGACCGGTCCGACCAGGAACTGGCCGAGCTTCTCAACGATGCCGAGGACGTGTGCCGCCGGCTGAAGCTGCCCCATCGCGTGGTGGAGATGTGCAGCGGCGACCTGAGCTTCAGCGCCGCCCGCAAGTTCGACGTGGAGATCTACGCGGCCGGCTGCGGGGAATGGCTGGAGGTGAGTTCGTGCAGCAACTTCCGCGACTTCCAGGCCCGCCGCGCCGGCATCCGCTTCCGAGCCGAAGCCGGGGGCGCGCCGCAGTTTGCCCACACCCTCAACGGCTCGGCCCTGGCGCTGCCCCGCACACTGATCGCTATACTGGAGAACTACCAGCAGCCGGACGGTTCGGTGGCCGTGCCCGAGGTTCTGAGACCCTATATGGGCGGGGCGGACAGGATTGCGCGAGCCTGAGCACACAACGGTTTTCCTGACGGGCGTGACGGCCGCACTGGCGGCGTTCGTGACGCTTCACCGTTTCGAGTTCCTGGGCGTGGGCGTGCGGGCCGCCGCCGGACTGGCCGCCGCGACGCTGGCGGCCGGCGCGGCCGTCGGCGTGGGCGTCGCCTGCCTGACCGGCCGGGCGCGCCGCCTGACGCCCGCCGTTCTGGCCGCTGTGCTCTGGCCGGCCTTCGCGGCGGCTCCCTTCGGGGTCCACGTGCACGCGGAGGTGGGGCTGGGCCTGCTCGGCGCGGCGGCGTCCGCGTGGGTGCTGGCCAACGTCTGCCGCGCGCGGCGCCTCGACGCCTGGGCGCTCGCGGGGGCGCTGGTCGGGTTCGGCGCCGGGAGTGCGGGCATTGTGGGCGCGGTCGGCGTGTTTCCGGCCGTGACGGTTGCCGCCGTGGCGGCTGCGGCGGCTGCCTTCGCCGCGCGCTCCCGCACGATGCCGGCGCCCGGGCCTGAGGAGTCGGACCCGCAGCCCCCGGCCCTCGCGCCGTTGCTCCGGGCCGTCGCATGGGGCGCAGTGGCGGCGGGCCTGGTTCGCGCCTACGTCCCCGCGGCGCGGTCCTGCGGATACGCGGCCGCCGACCTCGGAGTGGCCTTCGTCCTGGGTGGGCTGCTCTGGACGGGCCTGCGCGGGCAGGGGGTGAGGATGCGCGCGGCCGGGGCGTGTGCGGCCGGCCTGCTGCTCGTCCTTGCGTTGCTGAACGGGTATTCGTTCTTCCTCTATCCGGCGCTCATCCTGAGCGAACCGGCGGCGCTTCAGACGCCGGCGTCGCTGCTCGTGCCCGGCGCTTACTTCCCGTTCTGGGCCATGGCTTGCGTCCTGGGCGCGATGGCCACCGCCGCGCGGCGCGCAGCGGGCCCCCATGGGACGGCGGCGCCTCTGGGGGCGGCGGCCTTCGGGGCGGCGCTGGCGGGGTTGCTGGCCGGTCACGGCGCGGCGGCCGTGCTCGTCTCGGTCGTGCTGGCGGCCGTGGCGTTCGTGGTGGCAGCGGCCGAGGCGGCGCGCGCGGCGCGGGCGGCGACGCGGGTGTTCCTGGTGTGCGGCGGCCTGCTGGCCGTCGGGGCCGTCGTTTGGGCCTGGCGCGCTGATCCCCAGTGCGGGCTGCTCGGCATCCGCCACGTTATGGCGCTGGAGACGGCGGGCGGGCAGGACGGGGAGCCGGAGCCGGTCTCGCTGGACGCCTTCGAGTACACCCTCGACGCCGCGGGACTGACGGCGCGGGCGCGACGGGGCACGGCCGTGGCCGAGCTGTTCAACGCCTACCTGGTGGGGGCCGGCGCGGAGGGCTCGATCGAGGCATCTCTGGCCCTCGCCGTCGCTCTGCCGTTCGCCTACGGGGAGCCCGGCGGGGCGACCGGCGTCGTGGCCCCGGTGCTGCCGTCCACGTGGCGTTGCGCGCGGGCGTTGACCCGCCCGGAGCACCTGCGGCCTGTGGACCTCCGGCGGGGCGGCGGCGGGCGGGACTTCGACCGGATCGTCTGCGGGCCGGGGCCGATCTCGGGGCCCGGGAGCCCCCTGTCCGTCCTGAGCCGGGAGGCCCTGCTGGCCGTCCGGGCGCGCCTCCGGCCGGGCGGCGTGTTCGGCCTGTGGCTCCCCGTCGGCACGCTCGAGCCGGATGCGCTTCGAGACGCGCTGGCGACGGTCCGCGACGTGTTCCCGACCTTCCACGTCTACCTGGCCGGCCTGGACGCGGTGGTGGTGGCCGGGGAGGACCTGTCGCTGAGCTACACGCAACTGCGTTCGCTCCAGCCGCATCTGACCGGGGCGGGGCTCTATGAGCCCATGGACCTGATCTGCGGGTATGCGGGGGACTCGGGGGACATCGCCCGACTGCTGGACGGCGCGCGGGTGGACTCCATGGCGCGGCCGCGACGGATGCCGGCCTTCGCCCCGAGGGCCGCCGGGCGGGTCTGGCCCGTCTCGCTCGCACTGCTGGCCCAGCACCGACTGGCCGGTCCCGGACGCCTTCTGGAGCGCCTCCGCTTCGAGTCGACGGTGCAGCGGGCGCTCGCGCTGCACGGGTTCGACGGCGTCTACGGCGAGCAGACGTGGCACCTGCTGCGCGCGCTCGGCACGCTGTCCGGGGACGAGGGCGCGGCGGCGCTGGCGCGCTTTGTGGCGGGCCCGCTGGTCTGTCGGAGCCTCTTCGACGACGGGACGCGCGGGCCGGTGGTGCAGGCGGCGGCCGTCTTCATGGCCCTGGGCCTGCCGAAGGCCGCAGCGGCGACGGTCGCGCGCGCACTGGAGTCGAGCCCGGACGATCCCGTTCTGCACGTCGAGCTGGCCGGGATCCTGGAGGAGATGCAGCAGGCCGAGCAGGCGATCCTCCATTACGAGGCCGCGTTGCGCGTCGAGCCGTCCTCGACCGTGGCCCTGCAGCGGATGACGGCGAACATGCTGGCCCTGGGCCGCCACCGGCAGGCGGCCGAGACGCTCGAGCGGTTCCTGGAGCAGCAGCCGGACAACGTGCGGGCCATGCTGCTGCTCGGGCAGCTCTACGTCGGCCCTCTGGGGCGGCGCGAACGGGCTGCCGAGCTGGCGCAGCGGGTCCTGGAACTCGAGCCCGGGGACGCGGCCGCGCAGGAACTGCTGCTGCTCAGCGGCGCCGGGGCGGCTTCCGCGCAGGCCGCGCCGGCCCCGCGTTGAAGGGTGCCGTCCCGGGCGCTATACTGCGCGCACGCTGTGGGAGACGACGTGAGGCAGACGAGGGAGCACACGATGGGCAGGAAGGTCCGAGTGGCCATGATCGGCGCCGGCCGCCACGCGTGTCGGGTCCATTACCCGTCCCTGGCGATGCTGGACGATGCCGAGATCGTTGCAGTGGCCGAGCTTTCCTCCGAGCGCCGCAGCGCCGTCTGCGAGCAGTACGGCATCCCGGCGGGGTACGACGACTACGGCAGGATGCTCGAGGAGGCCGAGCCGGACTGCGTCTACGTGGTGTTGCCCCACCTGCCGGCCTACCCGGTCGTTCTGGACTGCCTGAAGAGGGGCCTGAACGTCTTCCTGGAGAAGCCCCCCGGGATCACGGTGGCCCAGACGCAGTTCCTGGCGCGTGCGGCCGAGGCACACGGCTGCATCACGATGGTGGGCTTCCAGCGCCGCTACGCCCCGCTGGTCAGGGAGGCGCTGCGCGTGGCGGGGGAGCGGGGCGGCAGCGACCTGATCATCTGCCGCTTCTACAAGAACGCCTGGGGCCTGAACCTGTACGGCTACCACGAGACCAAGGGCGTCGACGTCCTCACGTGCGACGCCATCCATGCCGTGGACCTGATCCGCGCCCTGGGCGGCGAGGTGCGCGACGTCGTCAGCGAGGTGCGCTCCGTGCACATGGGGTGCGCGGACCTGTTCGTCGCCCTGATGCGGTTCGAATCCGGCGCTACGGGCGTGTTCGAGTCCACCTGGACCTCCGGCCGGCGGCTGCTGGAGTTCGAGCTGCACGCGCGCGGCCTGGCGGCGCACGTCGACCTCGAAAGCGACATGCGCGTCTACGCCGACGACAACGACGAGCCGCGGCGCGTGAGCGCGGCGGAGATCGGGGGCGGGGACGCGTACGTCATCGCGCGCGGCTTCCGCGACGAGAGCGCCCGGTTCATCGAGTGCGTGCGCGAGGGCACGCTGCCGGAGAGCCACCTGGGCGACTCGCTCAAGACCATGGAGCTGGTGGATCGCATCTACCACAGCCTGTTGTGAGTGCGGGCGGCCGTCAGTCCTTCGTCAGGTGAGCGTGTGATCAACGGACAGCGCATCTCCGGGTTCGTCATCACCCAGAACGTGCAGGAGGTCGTGCGCGACTGCCTGGAGAGCATGAAGTGGGTGGACGAACTGGTCGTCGTCGACTCGCACAGCGACGACGCGACCCGCCGCATCGCCGCCGAGTACACCAACCGGATCATCGAGCATGAGTTCCAGGGCCACGTGGCCCAGACGCGCTACGCGTTCGAGCAGACGACGGGCGACTGGGTCCTGTGGCTGGACTCCGACGAGCGGCTGACCGGGGCGGCGCTCGACCAGATTCGCAGTCACCTGGCCGGGCCGGAGCGGGACGAATGGGACGGGCTGGCCTTCCCCCGGGCAACCTACTTCCTGAACCGTTGGATCCGGCACGGGGGGTGGTATCCTCAACACAAGCTCCGCCTGATGCGGCGCGTCTGCGCGCAGATCGTGGGCACCGAGCCGCATCCGGAGGCGGTCGTGCAGGGGCGCGTCAGGAAGCTGTCGGGCGACATCCTGCACCTGAGCTACCCGGGCGGGGTGAGCGACTACCTGCAGCGATCGTGCCGCTACGCCGACATCTCGGCGCGGGGGCGCTTCGCCCAGGGAAAGCGGGCGTCGTGGCGCGCCCTGCTGTGCAAGCCCCCGCTGGTATTCCTGAAGAGCTACGTGGCCCGCGCCGGCTTCCTGGACGGAGTGCCGGGGCTCGCGGTGGCCATGGGCAGCGCCTGCTATCGTTTCAGCAGAGACCTCAGGCTCTGGGAGCTGGAGCACGGCCGCGCCCCGGAGCCCTTTGAGCCGCCGGACGTGGAGCCGCAGCCCGAGACGTAACCGCCGCCGCGTGCGCACGGGCGCGCGTCATCGGGGCGGCTTTGCAGGGCCGGGTATCGTCAGCCCCCGAGGGGGTGTATGGTGAGGATCAGCTCCGTCCTGAAGGGCCCGCGCCGCATGCGTCGGGTCGCGCAGATCGCCAGCACGGCGGCCTCGCACGGGCTGGGGTTCCTGGTGGGTCGCATGGATCTGCTGCGCTACCTGCCGGCCCGTCTGCGGTTGCCCGTGCAGGTGCAGGACGAGCCGCCGGAGGACCTGCCGGCCCGCCTGGCCACGGTGCTGGAGAAGCTGGGGCCGACGTTCGTCAAGTTCGGCCAGGCGCTCGCCACGCGGCCGGACATCCTGCCGCCGCACTACATCCGCGAGCTGGAGCGCATCTGCCACCACGTCGCGCCCTTCGCGGGGGACGCCGCCCGTTCCATCGTCGCCGGCGAGTTGGGCCGGCCGGTGGAGGAGGTCTTCAGGGATTTCGACGAACAGCCCCGGGCGAGCGGCTCCATCGCCCAGGTGCACGACGCGGTGCTGCCCGACGGCACCCCCGTCGTCGTCAAGGTGCGACGGCCCCGCATCGAACGCGTTATCCAGGACGACGTGGCCATCCTGACCTTCCTGGCCGCCCAGGCGGACCGGGTCGAGGAGTTCAGGCCGTTCCGGCTCCCCATGCTCGTGGACGAGTTTGCGCAGGGCATCGGCCGCGAACTCGACTTCATGGCCGAGGCCGCCTACACGCACAGGCTGAGGGAGCAGTTCCGGAATGACGACCGCATCGAGATACCGGCGGTCTACTGGGACTTCACGACCGCACGGGTCCTGACGATGCGCCGGATGGAGGGCGTTCACGTCAGCGAGATACTGACGGAGCCGCAGCGGCCCGGCATCGACCGGGAGGCGGTCGCGCGCACCCTGATGGACGCCTACCTGAAGCAGGTGTTCATCCTCGGCGTTTTCCACGCCGATCCTCATCCCGGCAACATCCTTGTGACCGAACAGGGCCGGGTGGCGCTGCTGGACTTCGGCATGGTCGGGCACGTCCGGTCCCGCCTGCGCAGGGGCCTGGGCGTCTGCGTGATGGCCCTGGGCGGCGGGCAGCCGGAGCTGGTGGCCGAGGTGGCGGCCGAGATCAGCCGCGTCTCGGAGGAGCGGGCCGAGGAGTTCCGCCAGGAACTGGTGGTCCTGCTGGAGCGCTACAGCAGCGTGCCGGTGGACCGGCTCGACCTGCAGCACACCTTCCAGGACGTGATGGACGTGATCCGCCGCTACCACGCGGAGATACCGCGCGACCTGGTGCTGATGGGGCGGGCGCTGGTGGCCGTCAGCGGCACCGTCATGCGCCTGTCGCCCGGCCTCCGCATCGGCACGCTCGCGGCGCCCTACGGGCGGAGCCTGCTGATGCAGAAGCTGTCGCTGGTCGGCATGCGCCGCATGCTGATGGCCGGCGGGTATCAACTGGGGAGCCTGGTCTCCGACGTCCCGCGTGCGCTGCGCCACGGTCTGCAGAAGCTGCAGCGCGGCGACATCGAGTTCAGGGTCCGTCACGAGGGTTTCGAGAAGGGGCTGCGGGAGCTGGACCAGACCGGCAACCGCCTGTCCCTCAGCATCATCCTGGCCGCGATCATCATCGCGTCCTCAAGCCTGCTCGGCGCGGAGATCGGCGCCGTCAGCGTCCTGGGTTGGCGCGTGAGCCTGCTGGGGCTGGTGGGCCTGCTCTTCGGCCTTGTGCTCGGCGTGTGGCTGATTGTGAGTATCCTGCGCTCCGGACGGCTATAGCCGGCCGGGACCGCGCGACTGCGGAGCCGAACGGGAGGGATTCCGAATGGCGTCGTATTTCCAGTGCGTGTTGACGGACTCCGGCGAGGGCGTCTGGCTGGACGAGCAGGAGCTGTCCGCCGGCAGCTTCATCGGTTACGACGGGCCCCCGTGGGTGATGGAGAAGACCACCCTGGTCGGCGGCAAGCAGCACGGGGTCGACGTGGTCCGCATTGACAACGGGCGCATGACCGTCGTGGTGTGTCCGACCCGCGGCATGGGCATCCTGGAGGCATTCACCGACGAGGCCGCGTTGGCCTGGAAGGGGCCGGTCCGCGAGGTCGTGCATCCGGCGTTCGTCCGGGAGGAGACGCAGGGCGGTCTGGGCTGGGTCGCCGGGTTCAGCGAGTTCGTGTGCCGGTGCGGGCTGTCCTACAACGGCGCCCCGGGGGAGGACTTGATCCGTACGAATACGGGAGCCGAGAAGCGCGTGACATTGCCCCTGCACGGCACGATCGCCAACTGCCCGGCCAACCGCGTTCGGCTGCGCGTGCAGTTGCAGCCGCCCTATGAGCTGTCGGTCGTCGGCGAACTGCGGGACGCGCGGATGTTCGGGCCGTCCTGGGAGTTGGCGACGACGCTGTCGACCGTCCCGGGGTCGCGCACGTTCCGCGTCAGCGACGTCGTCCGGAACGTCTCTGCGGAGACCCAGGAGATGGAGTTGCTCTACCACTGCAACTACGGCGCGCCCGTCCTGGCGGCCGGCACGGAGGTGGTTGCGCCGGTCGAACACGTCTGCCCGCGCGACGCGCGTGCGGCGGAGGACATCGGCACGTGGAACGTCTACGGGCCGCCGACCGCCGGATTCGCCGAGCAGTGCTACTACATGCGCGTGCTGTCCGCAGCGGGCGGACGGACCCTGGTGGGGCTGCTCAACCCGGCGGAGGCCCTGGCCGCCTCCATCCGCTACTCGGTGGATCAGTTGCCTGCCCTGACGCTCTGGCGCAACTCGGCCGCAGAGGTCGACGGCTACGTCACCGCGCTGGAGCCCGGGACCGACTACCCGAACGGACGGGGCTTCGAGCGCAGCAAGGGGCGTGTCGTCCGCGTGCCGGCCGGGGCGACCTACCGGACCGAGCTGGACTACTCGATCCTCGTGGGCAGGGACGAGCTGGACGGACTGCGGGCGGAGGTGCGGGCGATTGCCGCAGGGCGCCGGCCGCGCGTCAGCGACCGGCCCGAGCCCGAGTACTGCCCCGATTGAGGCAGGGCGCGGGAGCGGCCGGGGGGCCTACTCGAGGGGAACCGACCAGTAGGCCTCGTTCAGGAACTGCTTCCACGAATCATACTTCCGCCGGCGCAGCTTGAGGCGGATCATCGGGTTGTACTTCGGCTCGACGGGGCGGCGCGTCAACTGCATGCCCGCCTCGGCCGGGGTGCGGCCGCCCTTGCGCTTGTTGCAGTGGGTGCACGCGCAGACGATGTTCTCCCAGTCCGTCAGCCCGCCGCGCGAGAGGGGCAGTACGTGGTCGAGGCTGAGTTCGCTCGTCGGGAAGCGCCGGCCGCAGTACTGGCAGCGGTTTTCGTCCCGGGCGAAGATGTTGCGACGGTTGAACCCGACGTGGCGCCGCGGGAAGCGGTCGTAGGCCGGAAGCCGGATGACGCGGGGGACCTGCAGATCGCAGCTCACGGTCGAAATCCACTCCGTCTCATCGTCCGCCGGCGGCTGCCCGCGCCGGAACTCGCTGACCTCCGCCCAGGTCCGGAAGTCGTAGAAGGACAGATGCCCGTCCTCCATCAGCACGACCTCGGCCGTGTCGTCGAAGAGCATGCACACGGCCCGGCGGACCGTCGTCAGCCGCACGGGGACAAACCCGCGGTTCAGAACCAGAACGCTCGACTGAAGGGCCTCGCTGGACATGTACGGTGTCACCTTCCTCTATGTAGGGACTATAGGAGAACGGCCGCCTTCGTGCAAGTGACTCTGGCCGTCTCAACACACACACACACACACACACAGGGATCGCGCGGCCGCCCTCGGCCGGGAGGCAGGGACACCGCGCCCGGGCGCCCGGGGGTGCGTCCGTGCCCGTCGGCGAAGCCGGGGAGCAGGCCGCCGAGCCCGCCCGTGCACGTGCCCATTGATTTCCCCCCCTGCGGGGCCCTACCATGATGGCAGAACACCCCCGAGGAGGACCTGGCGATGGACGCTCTGCTCAAGGTGCTGCGGTTCAAGGACGGCCTGATCCCCGCGGTGATCGCCGAGGAGGGGCGGGTCCTTGTTCTGTGCTACATGGACCGCGAGGCGTTGCGTCTCACCCTGGAGACCGGGCTGGTGCACGTCTTCCGGCGCTCGCAAGGGCGCGTGATGCTCAAGGGCGAGACGAGCGGGCACACGCAGAGGGTCCTGGAGGTGCGTCCGGACTGCGAAGGCAACTCCCTGCTGTTCCTCGTGGAGCAGGAGGTGGCCGCCTGCCACGCAGGATATCGGACCTGCTACTACCGCCGCCTGAACGCGGCGACGGGGGAACTGGAGGTCTGCGAGGAGCGGGTGTTCGACCCGGCGCGCGTCTACGGCCGGAGTGCCGATCGGCCACGGGCAACTTAGGGTTTGCATCCACTCGACCGATTGCTATAATACTCATCGAGTCCGGGATTCCTGGGAACCGGCGCAGAGAGCCGGGCGCCGTGGTTTTGCATGGGAGAGACGAGCGATGACCGTCAGCGACCGCTATCTCAGCTACGAGCAGGCACTTCAGGAGCTCCAGGTCAACCGCAGCCAGTTGAATGCCTTCATCCGCGAGGGGCGGCTGACCGAGCACGTCATGGAGGGCGAGACGAAGTTCCGGATCGCCGAGGTGCAGGACATCAAGCGGGACATGGAGAAGAGCCCGACCGTGATGGAGGACGACGGTGGCCAGGAACCGGGCACCGAGCTTCTGGATTCGGCGAACGGTGCCGGCAGGGAGCCGATCACGGAGATGCTCGACCAGGGCCGTCGCGGATCGGCCGAAGGAGAGATGGGCACCGTCATCCTTGAGGACGAGGAAGGTGCGGGCGGTGCCGGTGCGCTCGACACGGTCGTGCTGGAAGGCGACCAGGCGTTCGGGGCCGGCGACCTGGCCACGGTCGTGCTGGCGGACGACGAGGCGGGCGGGGCGGCCGACCACGACACGGAGATCCTGGAGGAAGACGACCAGTTCGAGCTGGAGGGGGCCGAGGCCTCCGCCAGCGCCGACGCCATGGCCACCGACCTGCTGATCGAGGGTGAAGGACGCGAGAAGGCCAAGGAGTCCAGCGCGGAGGACTTCTTCGACTTCACCGATGCTCTCGAGTCGGACTCGATCGAGTTGGAGGGGGCCGCGGAGCCTGCCGCAGGCGCAGCGGGACCGGCCGAGGACTCGGAGGAGCCGGCGATCGTCACCGACATGCTCGACCTGAGTGCCGAGGAGGATGTCGCCGAGGAGGACCTGCTCAGCGAGATCATGGACATCGACGAGGAACCGGGCACGACGCACGCCCTCGGCGACACCGAAGACATCACGGCCGAGATCACTACGATGGAGGAGCCGACCTACGAGGAGAGCGATCTGGGCACCGTGCTGGGTGCGCCGAGCGCTGATCTCGGCGAGGACTTCGGCGCGGGGGCCGAGTTCGCCGTGCCGTATGCCGAACCGGTCGGCGCGGAAGAGCAGATCGGCGGCGCCTTCGTGGCACTGCTCGTCATCGCCCTGATCGTCCTGGCCGTCAGCATGTTGTTCGTCGTGGAAAACGGCTCGGCCTTCACAACCGGGCTGACGAGTTGGGCACGTTTCGGCTCCTGACGGGGTCCGGCCGGCGTGCAGAAGCTTCGATATGCAGAGGAGCAGGTTCCCATGTTGAAACGACTGGGTGCGGTGGCGATGGCGATCGGTCTCATCGGGCTCACCGGTTGCGCGCAGCTCCGGGAACTGAGGAATCAGAACGCAAGCCTTGCCGATCAGGTGGCCAGCCTCCAGTCCGAGCGGGCGGTGCTGCTCGAAGAGAACCGCGAGGTGAAGTCCCGCGCCGATGCCCTCCAGGCGCTGCTCGACAAGGCGACGCGCGAAGGGCAGACGATGGCGCGCGAACTCGAAGGGGTCCGCCGCGCGAAAGAGGAGGCCCACCAGCAGGCGCTCGAACTGAAGCGTCTTCTGGCGGCGATGGACGGCGTCGACGTCGACCAGCGCCCCGAAGGCAACTTCGTGCGCTTCGAGAGCGACATACTCTTCTCCCCCGGCCGCGATGAGCTGACGCCGGAGGCCACTGCCGCGCTGGACCGTTTCATGGGCTACCTGCGCGACCATCCGGAGCAGATGATCCGCATCGACGGACACACCGACGGCGTGCCGATCAGCCGGTCCGGCTGGAAGGACAACTACCACCTGGGCGCGATGCGCGCGCTGAGCGTGATGCGCTACCTGATCGGCATCGGCCTGGACCCGTCCCGGGCGTTCGTCGCCGGCTTCGGGCCGAATGAGCCCCGGGTCGCGCCGCACGAACCGACCGCCGACGTGCCTGAGAACCGCCGGGTCGAGGTGTTCCTGGTCCCCCGCAAGGCAGCCGCCGACGCCGCCGAGCGTGTTGGCGCGTTCGGGGGCTGAGCCTGACTGCCGCATCCGTTGTCGGGCACCGGGCGGGGCGACGGGCCCCGGGTCGGTGCCCGGCGCGTTTGTGAGCCCCCGCCGGACTCGTCTATAATCGATATCAGCGTGCGTGTCTCCGTTCGTGGCCGCCCCCGCCGAGGAATGTCATGGTCCACAGGCTCCTGATGCCGAGGATCGACCCCAACGTCGACGAGGGAACCATCGCGCAGTGGTTGGTGGCGCCCGGCCAGCCGGTCGAGGCGGGGCAGCCCGTGGTCGAGATCATCACGGACAAGGCCACGTTCGAGCTGGAGACGGACGTGGCCGCCACCTGCCGCCGGCTCTGTGCGCCCGCGCGCAGCGTCGTCCCGGTCGGATACGTCCTGGCCCTGCTGAGCGATCCGCCGGACGAACCGCTCCCGGACGTCGAGGAAGAGAACAGGGCGGTGCTGGAAGCCTACCGCGACGCCCTCCTGGGCGGGGGCGACGCCGCCCCCGGCCGCCCGCCCATCACGCCGGACGAGGGGGCGGGGCCGGGCGCAGCGCGGGCCACGCCCGCCGCGCGGCGCCTTGCGCGGCGCGTGGGTATCGACCTGGAGGCGCTCTGCGCGCGCTGCGGCCGAGTGGTGCGTGTGCACGACGTCCAGGAGGAGTTGCACCGTCGAGGAGGCCCCCGACCGTGACCACGACGAGGGTGTGCGTAACCGGCATGGGGGCGGTCTGCTGCCTGGGAGTCGGCGTGGACGCGCTGTGGGAGGGACTGCGGCGCGGCGCGTGCGGGCTGGGGCCGCTGACGCGGTTCGCCCTGGGGGGCGTGCCCTACGGCCTGGCCGGGCAGGTCGAGGGGTTCGACACCGAGGCGGACGAGTCCCGCGGCCTCTCGAGGGGCGCGCGCTTCGCCCTGCGTGCGTGCCGGGAGGCGCTGGCGGGCTTCCCGCAGGAGTGCCGTCGCCGGCTGGCCGTCGTCACGGGCAGCAACTTCGGGCCGCAGGAGGCCATCGTGAGCCTCCTGGCCGGCGGCGAAGCCCCCTGGCCGGCGGCTTCCGGCCCGTTCGGCGCCGAGGCGGCCGCGCTGGCCGGGCGTCTGGACGCCGGCGGCCTGGTGGCGTCCCTGTCGCTCTCGTGCGCGTCCGGAAACGCCGCGATCGCGCACCTGCTGGAGCTGATACGCTACGGCCGCGCGGAGGCCGGGCTGGCTTGCGGTTACGACAGTCTGGACCGGTTCAGTTGGGCGGGGCTCTCGGCTCTGAGGGTCATGGCGGCGCCGCGGGGCGGCCGGCCGGCCGGGGTTCGCCCGTTCGACCGCGCCCGCAACGGCACGGCATTCAGCGAGGGGGCGGGCTGCCTGTTGCTGGAGACCGAGGAGCACGCGCGCGAGCGCGGCGCGGCCATCCTGGCGGTGGTCGCCGGCGCCGGGGTCAACAACAACGCCTGCCACCTGACGCATTCGGACGAGGAGGGCAGCGGCCTGGCGCACGCGATGCAGATGGCGCTCGACGACGCCGGCCTGGAGCCGTCCGACGTGGATCACGTCAACGCGCACGGCACGGCGACGAAGCTGAACGACGTGGCCGAGGCCCGCGCGCTCGCCGCCGTGTTCGATGACGCCCTGGCGGGCATCCCGGTGACGTCCATCAAGGGCAGCATCGGACACGCGATGGGGGCGGCCGGGTCCCTGGAGGCGATCGCCTGCGTCCGGACGCTGACGAGGGGCATCATCCCGCCGACCGTGGGCCTCGAGACGCGCGACCCCGACTGCGCGGTGGACGTCGTGCAGGGAGCGGTGCGGCGGGCCGACGTGTCCGCCGTGCTGAACAACGCGGCCGGCATCGGCGGGGCGAACGCCGCCGTCGTGTTTCGCCGCGCCGATGGCCATCGGAACGGGGAAGGGAAGTAGCCATGGAGGAAGCCCCCGTGCACCCCGACCGCGTGTACGTCAGCGGCATGGGCGTTCTGACCGGCCTGGCCGACAACGTGGAGGACCTGGCGCGCGTGCTGGCCGAGCGGAGCATCGTGCGGCGCACGGACCGGACGCAGCGGGAGCTTCCCCGGCGGCCATTGCTGCTGCCCCCCTTCGACCTGGCGGACTTCCTGGAGACCCGGCGGCCATACCTGGACACGCAGTCGCGCTGCGCCCTGGCCGCCGCGGCGATGGCGCTGGACAACGCCGCCGTCGAGCCGGACGAGGTCGACCCCCTGTTGTGCGGCCTCCACTACGCGAACTCCCTCGGGAACCTGGACACTCTGGAGGCCTTCCGACGGGCCGTCGACGAGAAGGGCATGCGCCTGGCCTCGCCCGTGCTCTTCTCGCACGCATACCCGAACACGACGGCCAGCCTGCTGGCCATCGAGTTTGCATTGGCGGGCGTCCATCAGAACGTCTGCGGCGGCCGGCTGTGCGGCGCGCAGGCGCTGCAGGGCGCCCTGATGGCGCTCGACGCCGGCCAGGCGGACATGATCCTCGCCGGCGGGGCCGACGCGGTCGCACCCGAACTGCTGGAGCGGATGTGGCAGGGGGCGCCGGGCAATCTGCCGCCCGGTCAGGCGGCCGCCTTCCTCGTTCTGGAGACCCAGGACTCCGTCGAGCGGCGCGAGGGATATGCCTTCTGCGAGTTGGCTTCCGTCGTCTGCATGGGCACGGGCGGGGCCGCTACGGCGGCCGGCATGGCCGAGGCCCTGGAGGCGGCCGTGGACGCCGCCATCGCCGAGGCGGCCATGTGGGACGGCGACGTGGGGCTGGTGGCGTGCTGCGGCGCCCCGGCCGAGGACTCGCCGGCCGCCCAGGCGGAGGGACTGGCTCTGCGGCGCTTCTCGCAGGTGCCGAAGGTCGGCGCCGCTCCGTTCGTCGGCAACGTCTTCGCGGCGAGTTTCCCGCTCGAATGCGCACTGGCGGCCGAGGCCGTCTCGTCCGGCCGCGTCCCGGCCGACGTGGTGCTCTGGGGTGAGAAGGGGGGCGTGGAGGTCTGGGTGGAAGGCCGCCCCGAGCCCCTGCTGGGCGGCGCGGCCCTGGTCGTCGGCTGCAGCCCGGAGGAGGTCGCCGCGGCCGTGCTCGTGGCCATGTAGAGGGCCCAAGGATGCACAGCCTGAGCATCGTCGTGCTGGCGCACAATCAACTGGCCTACACGCAGGCCTGTTTGAACAGCCTGCGGGAGACCACGGGGGTGCGGCTGGAGGTGGTGGCGGTCGACAACGGATCCACCGACGGCACCGGGGGCTGGCTGGCCGGCCGGAGTGCGGCGTTTGCCGAACGCGGCCATACGCTGCGGATCCTGCGCAACGAGGCGAACATCGGCTGCTCGACCGCGCGCAACCGGGGCGTCGACTGCGCCACGGGCGACTATTGCGCGTTCATGGACAACGACGTGGTGGCCGTCGACCCCCGATGGGCCGTCGGCCTCATCGACGCCATTGAACGGGCAGGCGGCCGGGCGCTCGCCGGGCCGAAGCTCGTCTACCCGGTTCCGCCGCATCGCATCCAGTGTGCGGGGGTGGCCATCTCGCGCACGGGGCGCGTGCAGTTCCGCGGGCGCGGGCGCGACCGCGCCGAACCGGAGTTCAGCCGGCCGCTGCGCTGCCAGGCGCTCATCAGCGCCTGCATGGTGTTCCCCCGACGTCTGTTTGCCGAGATCGGCGGCCTGGACGAGGCGTTCAACCCGATCGAGTACGAGGACCTGGACCTCTGCTATCGGGCGCGTGCGCACGGCTACCAGGCCCTCTATGAGCCGGCAGTCGAGGTGCATCACTGGGAGAGCATCACCAGTGAGGGGACCGAGAAGCTGCCGAACACCTACCTGATCATCAAGCACGGCCTGCTGTTCAAGAAACGCTGGCGGCACATGTTCGAGACCGAGGACGGGCCGCCGGACGACGCCTGCCGCTGGGAACGCCTCGAGGTGCCGTCGCTCCACGGCCGCCGCACCCGATGAGGGCTGTGGGCTCGTTCGATTGCACAAGCGCCCCGGCATGCGGTAGCCTGTGGGCGACCGACACGGCTCGAAGACGGGAACGACCGGATGACCGAATCCATGGAAGACGCAGTGAAGCGGATCATCGTCGAGCGCTGCTTCCTGAGCATCGCTCCGGAGGAGATCGGCACGGAGGATGACCTTCTGGAGGCCGTCGGACTCGATTCGGTGCAGATACTGGAGGTCGTGGTCGGCCTCGAAGAGGTCTTCGGCGTGACGTTCGAGGATGCGGATTTCGAGATCGCGAACTTCGCCAGCGTCCGGGCCATCGTCGACTACCTGCGCGCCAGAGGCGACAGATGAGCCCGCACGCACGGCGGAACGCCTGCATGCACGGAGAGGCATGATGGGAAATGTGTTGAGAGGCGGCTGGTTCGGACGGCAGGTGAGCATCCTGCTGGTCAACGGCAAGACGGTCGGCGGGGAGGTCTCGGAGGTCACCGATCACTACATCGTGCTGACCCGCCCCGGCAAGCCGGACGTACAGGTCATGGGCACGGCCGTCGTGCTGGTGACGGCCGCCGAGACCTCCGCCACGGCCGCGCGCGAACAGGCGCGTGCGGAGGCCGGACCGCCGCTGTTCGAGTGAGGTGCCCCCGTCAGCGCGTGGACGAGGTGCGGCGGAACATCCGCCGTGCCGTTTCGTGCAGCTCCTCGGCGCGCAGGACGGCGGCGGCCGCTACAAAGGCAGATCCGCCCGCCGCCGTCGGCAGCACGACGCGCAGGCACCTGAGTCCGAGGGACCCGACCGACCATGCGGCGGGCAGCCGGCCCAGCACGGCCAGGCACGCTCCGGCCATGATGCCCGTGGCCAGCAGCGTCTTGCCGATGCTGCCGAGCAGCCGGCGCGGGTCGCCCGTCATGCCCGCGCGCTGCAGGAGCCACCACAGAACCGCAACCTGGAGCACGGCCGAGACGGCCGTGGCGGCAGCCAGGCCGGCCTCCGCCAGCGGCCAGACCAGCGTCAGGTTCAGGGCCAGGTTGGCCAGGACGGCCACGGCAGCCACCGCCGCCGGCGTCCCCGCCCGCCCCAGCGCGTAGAACGCACGGCTGAGCACGTGCACCGCGCAATAGGCCCAGACCGCAGTGGAATAGGCCAGCGTCACCGCCGCCGTCCGGTCGGCCATTGCCGCCGTGAAGGCCCCTCGCCGGAACACCAGGGCGATGATGGGCTCCCGCAGGACAATCAGGCCCACACCGCTCGGTGCCGCCACGAACACCACAAGCCCCAGGCTGCGCCGGAGCGAGGCGGCGAACGCGGCGCGGTCCTCGCGCGCGGCGTGTCGGCTCAGCGCCGGGAAGGCGGCCGTTGCGATCGCGATCCCGAACACGCCCAGCGGCAACTGCATCAGCCGGTTGCCGTAATACAGCACGCTGTTCGCCCCGACCCGCATCGGATAGCCCAGGACCGCCCCGAAGAGCCGAAGGGCAGCCCCGTCCTCCGGGCCGGCCAGCGACAGGGCGATCACCCCGTCGAGCAGCAGGTTGAGCTGCACGGCGGCCATGCCCAGCGCAACGGGCCCCATCGCACGGGCGAGACGGCGCACGTCCGAATGCGCGGGTGCCAGAACGGGGGCGAACACGAACCGCTCCGCACGCAGCCCGCCGACCTGCAGGGCCAGCTGCAGGAGCCCGGCCAGCAGGATGCCCGCCGCCACGATGTAGATGCGCACGATGGGGTCCGACGAGACAGCCGGGGCCACGAAACCCACCGCCAGTATCCATACCAGGTTCAGCGTCACCGGCGCCAGGGCCGGGGTCGTGAAGTGGCGCAGCGAGTTCAGGACGGCTGCCAGCAGAGCTGCCAGGCAGATCGGCAGCATGTAGGGCAGCAGCACGGCCGTCAGGCCGAGGGCGAGCCGCCACTGTTCGTTGGGGTTCGCAAACACCAGAAGCGTCAGGACGATGCCCTCCGCCGCTACGATGAGGACGCCCAGCAGCACCGTCAGCACGCCCGCGATCCGCCCGGCCAGGGCCGCGGCGCCCTCCCGGTCGCCGGCTTCCAGACGCCCGGCGAACATCGGGATGAAGGCCGCGCTGAGCGCCCCCTCGCCCAGCAGGCGCCGCAGCATGTTCGGCACCCGGAAGGCGAAGCTGAAGGCGTCCCAGGTGGCGCCCGCACCGAAGAGGGCGGCCGAGAGAGCATCGCGCACCAGCCCGAGCACACGGCTCAGGAACGTGAAGGCCGCCAGGATGCCGGCCCCGCGCATGATGCCGTCCGTCTGCTGCGGCACGTGATGCCTCGGCGAAGCGGGAAGTGGGGGAGACCGTCAGCGCCGCCAGGGGGCCTGCGTCGCGGCGCGGTGCGGGGACCCGTCCGGCAGCAGCTTGACCAGAAGCACCCCGGCCGCGAAGCCGCCGATATGCGCCCAGTAGGCGACCCCGCCCTGCGACGCGACGCCCAGCGAGGCCGCGCCCTCGAGAAACTGGAACAGAAACCAGATACCCAGGAGCACCATGGCGGGGACTTCGACGAAGTGCAGGAAGTAGAAGAACGGGACCAGCGTCAGCACCCGCGCGCCCGGCCAGCAGACGATGTAGGCGCCCAGAACGCCGCCGATGGCGCCGCTGGCCCCGATCATCGGCACCGGACTGCTCGGCGCGATGACATACTGCAGCGCCGCGGCAGCCAGGCCGCAGGCCAGGTAGAACGGCACGTAGAGCAGATGACCCAGCCGCCCCTCCACGTTGTCCCCGAAGATCCAGAGGAACCACATGTTCCCCAGGAGATGCAGGATGTCGCCGTGCAGGAACATGCTGCTGAACGCCGGCACCAGCGCGCCGCCGAGGAACGCCACCTCGCCCTTCAGGGCGCCGGTCACCCGAGACGGCACCAATCCATACTGCAGGACGAACTCCGTCAGCTCGGTCTTCGGCCGGGCGCTCTGGAACACGAACGCCACGACGTTCGCGGCGATGAACGCGTAGGTCGCCCAGGGAACGATGCCGGACGGGTTCCTGTCGCGCAGCGGCAGCAAGGCTCATTCCCCCTCTGGCGATCCGCCAGGCGGTCCGTGCCCCACGGCACTGACCGGGGCTCAGGATAGCATACGCGTCCGGCGGGACACAAGCACGCAGGCGTCAGGCCCCGGCGGTGGAGGGATACGCGCCTGTACCGCACACGGACACACACGGACGAGAACGGACGGCCACGGGCGGCGGGAGGCCGGCACGCCGTTGGAGGGGCACGCGCCGTCGTGCCCGCCCCCCCGCGCGCGAAACGCCCGGGGGCGGGGACGCCCGGGGCAACCCGGCGCGAACAGCGCGGCCGTCTGAATCACAATGGGTAGAGCGGCCATTCCCGGCCGCGGGCATCCGCCGCGCGTGTGCACGCCTGCCGGTTGACCGGATTGCCGCGACTCGTCGTTTTGGCTCCTTGCACAGGAACTCTATCACGGCTATAATGCGCCCGTTTGTCGGCGCTCGGGTGTGCTCCGTCGCACCACGTTGCTGTGAGGGAGCAGTGCGGTCGGGGCCCGAGGCCGTCGGTGGAAGTCGGGAGCGCCGGGCGTTGCGGCCCTCCCGTGCGCGGACGCGCATGCCTGTGTCCGGTTGGCACCCCGGGGTCCCTCCCCCTGCGGTGTGGAACCGGCATGCGCGGTGCCCGCCGGACGGTCCGGGGTTCGCCGGGACTGCTGAACGTCGACCGGCAGCATGCGACGGAAAGGCACGAAGGACGCCGGGAGCCGAGCGATGCAGTGTCGCGTGCCGGCTCAACATCGGGACTGTTTTGAGGGGTGCAGCAATGCCTAAGGGTAAGGTGAAGTGGTTCAGTGACACGAAGGGCTTCGGGTTCATCACGCCGGACGACGGTGCGAGGGACCTGTTTGTGCATCACAGCGCGATCACCGGCATGGGGTTCAAGACGCTGGCCGAGAACGAGGAGGTCGAGTTTGAGGTCGAGCAAGGCCCGAAGGGTCCCCGTGCGGTCAACGTGGTGAAGCTCGGCGGATAACGCGGCCCCGTTCCGGATCCCGGCGCCGACGCGGGAGGGACACGTCGGCGCCCCGCATCCTCCTGGCCGGCCTTCCGACACGCCTGCACCGACGCTCTCCTTGTGCCTCGCCGATGGGCGGTGTACAATGCTGAAGCCCCGTCAGATGTATGCAGTCGCGTTCGGGACCGGTCGGAGGCCGCATGGACGGCAGGAGACGAGTCGACGCGCCGCCGGATCCGGAGATCGACGGCATTCGCCGTCGGCTGGGCCGCATCCGTTCCGACGCTGAGCAGCGCCGATGCCGGAACCCCATTGTGTTCCGACGGGATCTGCCGGTCGCCACGCCCGCCCGGCCGCGGCGCCTTGTCGCCGGTGGCCTCGTGCGTCTGGAGGACGAGGTGGCGGGCGTCGCGCGACCCTGCCCGCAGGGCGGCGCGGCCTACGTGATCGAGCGCCGCTTCGACGGTTCCTGTGAGACCTGGGGCGCCCTGTGCGGCGAGTTTCGGACGCACCTGCAGGACGCCGGCTCGCCCATCCGGCGGCTGATCGCCGCCTCGTGCGGTCTGGACGGCGTGCGGCCGGACGACGTGCTGTTCGTGGACCTGGAGACGACCGGTCTGGCCGGCACGCCGCTGTTCCTGATCGGCACGATGGCCTGTGAGGGCGGCGCCCTGGTGGTGCGGCAGTTCTTCGCGCGGGACTACTCGGAGGAGCGACCCGTCATCGCCCACTTCGCCGAGGCGGCCGGCGGGCGGGGCCTGCTCGTGTCGTTCAACGGCAAGTCGTTCGATCTGCCCTACGTGCGCGTTCGGGCGGCCGCCGTGGGCGTGCCGTTTGCCCCGGACCCTGCGCATCTGGACCTGCTGCACGTGTGCCGCCGGATCTGGCGGGACGTCCTGCCGAACTGCCGTCTCCAGACGCTGGAGCGCCGCATCTGCGGCCGCGTGCGCACGGCGGACATCCCCGGCAGCGAGATCCCGGAGGCCTACCACGAGTACGTGCGCACGGGCAACGCCCTGGAGATGCTGGACGTGCTGGAGCACAACCGGCAAGACTTGCTGACGCTGGCCGAGCTGATGGTCAGGCTGCCGCCGCCGGAAGCCGGGTGAGGGGCATGGACTTCGCCGAGATCCTGCGCGGGTTTCGCAGCGATCCCGCCTACCGGGGTCAGATGGTGCACGTGCGCGAGGAGCCGCCGCGCCCGGCGCGCTTCGCCCAGCGCCGCCGCGGCCTTTCCGATCGGTCGCGGGCCGCCCTGCATGCGCTGGGCATCGAGCGGCTTTACACGCACCAGGCCCGCGCGCTCGACCTGCTGGACGCTGACCGCGACGTGCTCGTGACGACCGGCACGGCCTCGGGCAAGTCGCTGTGTTACGTCCTGCCCATCCTGGAGATGCTGGCCCGCGGCGAGGGCGGGGGGGCCTTGCTGCTGTTCCCCACGAAGGCCCTCTGCCAGGACCAGTTCCAGTCGTTCCGGCGCGTGCTGGACGCGGCGGGTCTGACGGACGTGCTGGCCGGCGTCTACGACGGCGACACGCCGGCGCACGTGCGGCGCCGCCTGCGCGATCATGCCGCCGTCCTTTTCTCCAATCCCGACATGCTGCACAGCGGCATCATGCCGCAGCACGGCCGCTGGGGGCGTTTCCTGGGCGCGCTGCGGTGGCTGGTCGTGGACGAGCTGCACGTCTACAGCGGCATCTTCGGCGCGAACATGGCGAACGTCCTGCGGCGGTTCGGGCGGCTCTGCCGCCACTATGGGTCGAGCCCGCGGTTCGTCGGCTGCTCGGCCACGATCGGCAACCCGGGCGAGCTGGCCGAGGTGCTGACGGGCCGGCCCGTGTCCGTGGTGCTGGAGGACGGCAGCCCGCGCGGCCGGCGCACCTACGTCTTCTGGAACCCGCCGCGCGTGCGGAGCGGGGCGTGGCGGTCGCGGCGGAGCGCCAACGTGGAGGCCCACGAGCTGATGGCGATGCTCGTGCAGCACGGCGTGCCCACGATCACGTTCTCGAAGGCCAGGATGACGGCCGAGATGATCCACCGCTACGTCTGCGAGACGCTCCGCGTGCACGCGCCGCACCTGGCGGAGCGGGTCTCGCCGTATCGGGGCGGCTATCTGCCGGAGGAGCGGCGCGAGATCGAGCGGCGGCTCTTCAACGGCGAGCTTCTGGGCGTCAGCAGCACGCGTGCACTGGAGCTGGGCATCGACGTCGGCGCGCTGGACGCCTCCATCCTGGTCGGCTATCCCGGCACGCTCGCGTCGTTTTTCCAGCAGGCCGGCCGGGCGGGGCGGCAGGATCGCGACGCCCTTGTGATCCTGGTGGGGATCGACACGGCCGTCAATCAGTACGTGATGAGCACGCCGGACTACATCTTCGGCCGGCCGGTGGAGGAGGGCGTCGTGGACCGGGACAACCCGTTCGTCGTCATCGGCCACCTGCGCTGCGCGGCGCACGAACTGCCGCTGCCGGACGCCGGCGCGGACCTGTTCGGTCCGCACGCGCGGCTGGCCCTGCGGGTGCTGGAGGGCAACCGGAAGGTGCGGCTCGTCGACGGCCTGTGGTACCACGCGGCCTCCGAGACGCCGCAGCACGAGGTCTCGCTGCGGGACTTCGCCGAGGCGAACGTCGTGATCGAGGACGTCGACACCGGGGCGGTCCTGGGGGAGGTCGACCGGTTCGATGCGCCCCCGATCGTGCATCCGGACGCCATCTACATGCACCGGGGCGACACCTACCGGGTCCTGCGCCTCGACCTGGACCGGAACATCGCCACCGTGAAGCGCGTGGAGGTGGACTACTACACCCAGCCCCTCGGCGGCACAGACGTGCACCACGTCGACCACCGCCTGCGCGAGAAGCCCTTCGGCACGGGCACCGCCTGCTGGGGCGAGGTGACGGCCTATTTCCGCACGTCCATGTACGAGCGCATCCACTTCTACTCGCTCGACGCCGTCTCGCGCCATGCGCTGGACCTGCCGACCTTCGTTCTGGAGACCATGGCCTTCTGGCTCGTGCCGCCCGAGGGCCTTATGGAGCAGGTGCGGAACGCCGGCCTGGACGCCCACGCGGGGCTGCGCGGCATCGGCTATGCCACGCGCATGCTGCTGCCGGCGTTCATGACGTGCGACACCCTGGACTTCTCGCACTCGATCGGCAGCGCCAACAGCGAGTGGAACGCCATCTTTGTCTACGAGCGCTATCCGCACGGGCTGGGCTTCACCGAGAAGGCGTTCGAACGCCTGCACGAGATCATGCCGGCCGTCCTGGACGCCGTGCGCACGTGCGACTGCGACGACGGCTGTCCGTGCTGCGTCGGCAAGCCGCTCCGGCAGTACACCACCTGGAACGTCGAGCGCGGCGAGGGCTCCATCCCGAGCAAGGCGGCCGCGCGGATGATCCTGGAGGGGCTTCTGGGCGACGGCACGCGGCTGCAGATGCCCGCGCGGGGCGCCCTGTCCGACGACGAGGCGGCCGCCTCGTCTCGGCTGGAGCAGGCGCTGGGGCGCCGGCTGGAGCGCATGCGCGAGCCGGCGGTGTTCCATGCGATTGAGCCGCGCGTGGCGACGCGGTATCCTGACGCCGAGCCGCGCGAGGGACTGGACCGCGCCGACGCGGCGACCCGCAGGCAGCGGCGCACGGAGTTCCACCGCGACCTGCGCAAGCGCCTGGCGAAGCACCTGGGGCCCGACGGCCTGCCGCCGAACGCGCCGAAGGCGACCCCGCGCCCCGGGATGATCACGGACCACGGCAACCGGCGGCCCGTCGACTTCCCGGGCCGTCCGCGCGTGCAGAACGAAGCGGCACCGGAGGGCGCGCAGGCGCCCATCCGCCTGGGCGACTCCCTGGCGGCGCGCGCCCGGAAGCTCACGAGACGGCCCCCGGCCGGGACGCCCGACGCCGCCGCTCCCTCTGAGGATGAACAGGCATAGCGTGGACGCCGACACCTTCATACAGCGCCTGCCCAAGCAGCGGTTCTACTCGAACCAGATCGTGTCCGTCCACGAGGTGCCCGCCCGGCCGGCCGTGTTCGCCGCCCTGGGCGACGGCATGCATCACGCCGTGGAGCATGCCCTGCGCAAGCAGGGCATCGAGCAGCTCTACAGCCACCAGGCCCAGGCCATCGAGCACGTGCGGTCCGGGGGCAACGTAGTCATCGTCACGGGCACGGCCAGCGGGAAGACCCTCTGCTACAACGTGCCCGTGGTCGAAGCCCTCATCGACGACAGCCTGGCGACGATGCTGTACGTCTATCCGACCAAGGCGCTGGCCCAGGACCAGTTGCGCGCCATCGGCCGGTTCGAGATGCCGGAGCGCGACGTGCGCTTCCTGGCCGGCACCTACGACGGCGACACGCCCCAGAACCTGCGCCGCCGCCTGCGCGACGGCGGCAACGTGATCCTGACCAACCCCGACATGCTGCACCAGGGCATCCTGCCGCAGCACGCGCGCTGGAACCGGTTCTTCACGCACCTGAAGTACGTCGTCATCGACGAAGTGCACGCTTACCGCGGCGTCTTCGGCTCGCACGTGGCCGATGTCCTGCGCAGGCTTCAGCGCATCTGCCGCCATTACGGTTCCGCCCCGCAGTACATCTGCTGCTCGGCCACGATCGCCAACCCGCGAGAGCACGCCGAGCGGATCACGGGGCAGTCGATGGAGCTGGTGACGGAGGACGGCTCGCCGCGCGGCCGGAAGGTGTTCGTGCTGTGGAACCCGCCGCCGCTGGAGACGGCCGCCCGCGGCCGCCCCGACGACTGGCGCATCGGCGGCGACCGGCGCAGCCCCACCTGGGAGGCCGTGCACCTGATGGCCGCGCTCGTGCGCACGGGGATCCAGACCATCGCCTTCACGCGCACGCGCCTGGCGGCCGAACTCATCTTCAAGAACGTGCGCGACCTGCTGCGGCCTGTGAGCCGCCGACTCGCCGAATCGGTCCATGCCTATCGTGGCGGCTACCTGCCCGAGGAACGGCGCGAGATCGAGCGCCGTCTGGTCAACAAGGAAATCCTCGGCGTCTCCAGCACGAATGCGCTCGAACTGGGCATCGACATCGGCAGCCTGGACGCGTGCATCCTCGTCGGCTACCCGGGCACCGTCGCCAGCCTGTGGCAGCAGGCGGGCCGTGCGGGGCGCGGGCAGGAGGATTCGCTGGTGTTCCTGGTCGCGCAGAATTCGCCCATGGACCAGTACCTGATGGCCGAGAGCGGCTACATCTTCGCGCAGAACCCGGAGCAGGCCGTTGTGGACCCCGACAACCCCCACGTGGCCGTCGGGCACGTGCGCTGCGCCGCGCACGAGCTGCCCCTGCGCGACGACGAGGCCGAGGCGTTCGGCCCGTACGGCCCCGTGATGCTCGACCTGCTCGCCGAGGACGAGTCGGTGCGGCATATCGACGGGCGCTGGTACTGGGCGCGCTCGGAGTACCCGGCCGCCGAGGTGAACCTGCGCAACATCGCCGGGCCCGTCTATACCATCCAGGACGAGGCCGCCGGCGAGCGCGTGATCGGCACGATGGACGAGATCAGCGCGCTTGCGCAGTTGCACGACCACGCCGTCTACATCCACGGCGCCGAGACCTACTTCGTGAACAAGCTGGACCTGGACCAGAAGATCGCCTTCGTCGCCCGCCGCGACCTGGACTACTACACGCAGTCGATCCAGAACTCGCAGATCCGCATCGACGAGACCGAACAGCAGGACGACTGGCGCGGCGGGCTGGTCGGGTTCGGCGACGTGACCGTCACGACGACCATCCCCATGTTCAAGAAGATCCGCTTCCACTCGCGGGACAGCCTGGGGTTCGAGAAGCTCGAACTGCCCCCGCAGGAACTCGAGACCGTGGCCATGTGGTTCAGCCCGCCGAAGGCCCTCGCCGCCGGCATGCAGGAGCAGGGCCTCGTTGTGAGCGAGGCGCTGATCGGCCTGGCCAACGTGCTGGTCGAGGTGGCCCCGTTCTTCGTCATGTGCGACACGCAGGACATGGGCACCGTCGTGGACTCGCGCTGCCTGGGCCGCGACGCGCTCTTCCTGCACGACCGCTATCCGGGGGGCATGGGCTACGCGCGCCGCTGCCTGGCTCGCATCGAGCAGCTCATGCAGATGGCCTACGGCGTCGTGCGCGAGTGCGGCTGCGAGGACGGCTGCCCGTCGTGCGTCGGCTCCGCCGTGCCCGCCTTCGCCATGACGGACCTGGACAGCGCCGTGCGCGGCCGCATCCCCAGCAAGGCGGGGGCGCTCCACCTCCTGAACGCCCTCCTGACCGCATCGCCGGAGGCCTGACGGCCCGAGGGCCGTGCCCGTCCGTCAGTACTGCCCGTATTCCCGGCACGTCTCGACCATGGCGCGCATGTTCTCCTCGGGCGTGTCGCGTCCGAGCTGGTCGCCGGTCGACAGGATGTAACCGCCTCCTTCCGCCGCCGCGTCAATGCAGCGCCGGACCGTTGCGCGCACGTCGTCCGCAGACCCTCTGAGCATCAGGCCCGTCGTGGACAGGTTGCCCTTCAGAACGATCTTGTCGCCGTAGAGCCGCTTCATCTCGGCCAGGTCGCAGTCGCCCATCGGCGGCTCCTCCAACGGGTCGATGACGGTCAGGTCCGTCTCCTCGGCCATGATCTTCACGAGCGCCGCCTCGGGGCCGCAACTGTGCACGTGGGTGGGGATGCCCACGGACGTGGCCAGCTCAATGGCGCGCTTCACGGCCGGCAGGGCGAGCTGGCGGAAGATCCCGACCGTCTGGAACACGAGCGTGCCCGAGCCGCCGCACAGGAAGAAGTCCGGCTTGACCGGGAACTCCATCAGGCGGCGGAACTTCTCCTCGACCGCGTCGATGCGTTGCTGCGCCCACTCCTCGTGCTTGTCGGGGTTGTCGTAGTAGTTGTAGATCGCCTCCGGGTTGCCCAGCGCGAGCGTGCCGGCCAGCCCGATGCCGACGATGCCGCGGTCGCCGAGCAGTTCCTTGATGCGGCCCACGACGTCGGGGCCGACCATGTCCGGCTTGACTCCTTCCACGGGTTCGTAGCGCTCGGGCTCCGGGGGGAATCCCAGCTTCTCGAGCGGAATCCGATACCCGGGCGAGTCGGCCACGCGGAAGACATCCGCCGTGGGCTGCCATACCCGCTTGCCGTCTTCGAGCCGCGAGAGTTGCGTGACGATTCGCGACTCATCACGCGCGATGATGAAGCGCTCCCAGCCGAACGCCTCCGGCTGGCGGTCGCCGAACAGGTCGATGTAGTAGGCCTCGAAGAAGGCGTCCACGTCGTAGTGGTTGGCGCAGTCGATGTAGGCCCGCCACAGCGGGGGGTCGTTGTAGAGGTAGATGTCCCAGAACGGCTTGCCGGTCAGCCGGCAGGGCAGCATGTTCGAAAAGTCCGGTGATACCGGCACGCAGTCCGGCACACCGCCGGACAGCACGGTCAAGAGGCGCTCGCGCGGCGTCATGGAGGCCATGGTCATCTCGCTCCGAGTTGTGCGGCGGGACGTTCACTGACGTGGCGCGGCATTCTACGGGGGCCGACAGGCGCTTTCAACGGCGGGCGGGCACGGACACATGCACGGACGGACACGCCCGGCTGTGGGGCCACGCCCTGCGGAGCGCCTTCAGGGTGGTGCATGCCGCGTGGCCTCCCGGCTTGACGCCCAGCCGCCGGCGGGGCACAATGGCGTCCGAATCGTACCGACAACGGGAGGTCGCGGATGACGGGCACGCGGAAGAAGGAACTCGTACGCAAGGCTGTGAAGGCCGACGCGGCCGGCGCGAGGAAGCTGGCGGGCCGCATCTGGGAACTGGCGGAGCCGCCGTTGCAGGAGTTCGAATCCTCGCAGCTCCTGGCTGACTTCCTTGGGGAACGCGGCTTTGACGTCGAGTTCCCCTTCGCCTGCCTGCCGACGGCATTCCGGGCGACGGCCGGGCGGGGCGGGCCCGCCATCGGCATGCTGGGAGAGTACGACGCGCTGCCCGACTGCGGCCTGAAGGCGGGCACCTACGGCCACGGGTGCGGACATAACCTGCTCGGCGTCGGTGGGGCGCTGGGGGCGCTGGCGGCGGCGCGCGTGTTGGCCGCCGAGGAGCGCGCGGGCCGGGTCGTCTTCTGGGGCTGTCCGGCCGAGGAGGAGTTGACGGGCAAGGTCTACATGGCGCGGGAGGGCGCCTTCCGCGAGCTGGACGCGTGCCTGGCCTGGCATCCCGGCACGCACACGTCCGCATCGCCGATGGGCGGGGCGGCCATGGACTCGCTGGTCTACGAGTTCTTCGGCCGGACGGCGCACGCCGCAGTGGCCGAGGGGGGCCGCAGCGCGCTGGACGCCGTGATGCTCATGGACGTGGCGGCCAACTACCTGCGCGAGCACATCCCCGACAACGTGCGCGTCCACTGCGTCGTGCGCGAGGGCGGCGGGGCGCCCAACGTGGTCCCCGCGCATGCGCGCATCTGGTACTACGTGCGCGGCAAGGACAGGAAGCAGGTCGATGAGATCGTCCCGCGCCTCACGCTGTGTGCGAGGGGGGCCGCCACCGCGACGGAGACGCGCATGAAGGTGCGCCGCCTTGCGGGCGTCTATGACCGGCTGCCGAACGCGCCCCTGGCGTCGCTGGTGCAGGAGAACCTGGAGCTGTTCGGCGCGCCGCGGGCGACCAGGGCGGACCGGGACCGGATCAAGGACCGGCTGCCGCAGGTCGAGTTCGAGTCCGGCGTCCGCAAGGAGATGCCCGAGACGCCTTCGAAGGGCAGCACGGACGACTGCAACGTGTCGTGGCTGACGCCGCTGGGCGCCTTCCGGATGGCCTGCGTGGCAAAGGGCACACGCGGGCACCACCGCGACTACACGTTCCAGACGAACCTTCCGTTCGCCTACCGCGGCATGCAGCGCACGGCCGAGGTGATGGCCGGCACGGCCTGGGACCTGGCCACACGGCCGGCTGTGCTCGGGGAGGTTCGCGCCGAGTTCGAGAAGGCCACGAAGGGCTTCACCTACGACCCGCTGGTGCCGAAGCGCCAGCGGCCGCCGATCAAGGACGTGTGACCGGGCCGCCCGGTCCCGAATCGCAGGGCGCAAGTTGCCGACGAAGCGCCCGGTAGTCCGTCTTGCCTGTGCCGAGCAGAGGGATTTCCTCCACACGCACGACTCGCCGAACGCTGTGCAGGCCCGACAGGCCGGCTTCCCGAATCTGCCGATTGACCTCGCCGCGATCGACCTCGAACGTGGCAAACAGCACGATCTCCGGTTGTCCCTCGTCCGCGGTGGCGTCGACGGCGAGCACCGGGCCGCCTTCCGAGCCGTAGTGCGCCTCCAGAACGGTCTCGACGGCCGGCAGCGACACCATCTCGCCGCCGATCTTCGCGAAGCGCTTCAAGCGGCCGCGGAAGGTCAGCACGCCCCCATCGTCCTCGCTGACCAGGTCGCCGGTCCTGTACCAGTCGGCACCCTCGAGGGACACGAACGGCGACGGGCCGTCGTACTCCATGTAGCCGCCGAAGACGCTCGGGCCGCGCACGAGGAGCATCCCGCGTTGCCCGCGCCGCACGCGCTCTCCAGTCTCCATGTTCACAATCGCGTAGTCCAGGGACGGCAGGACCTTGCCGATCGATCCGCGCACCGGCGCGTCCTCGACGTTGACCGCCACGACGGGGGAGCATTCGGTGACTCCGTAGCCCTCCAGGACGGTCAGGTGCGGGTACTGCGCGGCCAGGGCGTCGTAGACGCGCTCGGGGCACTTGTCCGCTCCCGTGACGGCCAGGCGCAGCGAGTTCAGCATGCGCGGATCGGCGACGCGGACGATCCCATGCAGGAAGGACGGCGTGCCGACCATGAGCGTCAGCCGGTAGGCCTCGATGAGCCGGGCCAGCATCCCGGCCTCGGTCGGGTCGGCGTGGTAGGCGACCGGGATCCCGGTACAGAGCGGCATCAGCATCGTGACCGTCAGCCCGAAGGAGTGGAACGGCGGCAGCATGCCGAGGATGCTGTCCGTCTGCCGCAGGGCCACGTGGTTGAGGAGGTCGCGCATGTTGGCCAGCAGGTTGGCATGGCTCAGCGGCACGGCCTTCGGCAGGCTCTCGGATCCGCTGGTGAACAGCACCACGGCGGGCTCGGGGGCCCGGACGCGGTGCAGTGCGCGCCAGCCGGTGTGCGAGGCCACGACGGCCCGCAGCTTGCGGCCGGTGCCGATGCGCCGGCCGAGGTCCTCGGCGTGGACGAAGCGGTCGGACAGCGCGCTCAGGTCGATCCCGCGCTCGGCCAGGCGTGCCAGGAGAGCGCCGCTGGTCAGCACGTGCCGGACGCCGGCCAGGTCGAGCGAATGCCCCACGTTGCGCGCGCCGGTGGTCCAGTTGACCATGACGGGCGTCTTGCCGGCGAACAGGGCGGTCAGGTAGAAGACCGAGGCGGCCGCCGAGGCCGGCAGCATGATGCCGACGCGCGGGCCGTCGAGGCGTTCCATCTCCGGCCGGAGCGCGCAGACGGCGGTGAGCAGATCGCGATAGGTCTTCACACCGGTGATCTGGTCGGCGATGACCGGTCGGTCCGGAAAGCGGTGCGCCGCGTGAAGAAACGCCTCCAGGATGGTGTTTCCGACGGGAGGCTCGACACGGCCGGACGGCCGGGGCGCGAACCACGCACGGGCGATGGGCCTGAGTTCCGCCGGCTCGGCGGTGACCGCGTCGCCGCAGGCGGCCAGCAGCAGGTCGGCGACCGTCTGGAGCGAATCCGGGTCTCCGGCCGGCAGGCCGAACTCGCCCTCGGCCCAGGCGATCAGTTCGGCGCGCGCCAGGCTGTCCAGCCCCAGGTCGCGTGCCAGGTGGTCGCCGTCGCCGATGTCCGGCAGGCCCGTCAGTTCGCGCAGGTGCTCGCGCACGATGTGCCGGGTTGCCTCGGGCACGTGCTCGGTGTCGCGGCCGGAGGCGCCCAGGCGGGGCTCCTGCATGACGCGCGTGCCGCCGTGCTCCCAGATGGTGTACGGAACGTAGGTGGCGGCGGGCGCATCGGCGTTGTAGAACGCCTCCAGGCAGGCGTTGAGGGCGTCCGGGCCGGCGTCGCGCGGTAGGTCGGCCGGCTCGACGAACTCGATGGTCACCCGGCGCTTCGGGGCGAAGAAGACGCCGCTGAGCAGCAGCCTGCCGATCCCGAATCGCAGCGTCCCGGCCACGTCCGGCGGGTGCCCGTGGGCCCAACTGAACCGGCTGCCCCACAGCCCGCGCGTGCGCACGAGCACGACGCGGGCGTCGGGGGCCAGGGACAGGATGCGACCGGCGGCGGTGTTGCCGCGCAGGTTCTCCGTCCGCGCGCGGTAGGCGTGCCCCGAGGGATAGAGCAGCACGCAACGTCCGTCGCGGAGACAGGAGGCGAAGTCCTCCAGCGCCTGTTCGATGTGGGGCCGTGCCTGGGGGCCGCGCTTCGCAATGCTCGGGACCGCACGCACGCCGAGGCGGCGCGCCACGCGGCGGATGAAGAAACGGTCGACCTGGTCGGCGTCGGCCCAGGTGCGCGGCGCGAACCGCGGGAAGAGCAGGGCCGTGAGCATGATGGGATCGATCAGGGCCGGGTGGTTCGGCATGAGCAGGATGGCGTTCCGGCCTCGTGCGGCGACCTGGCGCAGTCCGGTGACCCGAACGCGGTAACGGAGGCGGATCAGGCTGCGGGCCAGCCCCATGAGGAACCGGTCCAGGGGGTTGTGGCGTCCGGGCGGCAGAACCACGGCCCCGATGCCGAGTGCCGCCAGGAACGCCGCCACGGCCGCCAGGGCGATCCTCGCTTCCATACTCATCCGACTGTCGTCTCCGCGAGGGAGAGGGGTCCGGACCGCGCGCCATTATAGGAGACCGGACCCGGAGGAGAAAGGCCGGCGAGGCCGCCGGCCTACGCCTTCCGGGCGAGGCGCAGCACCTTCAGGAAGGCGAACAACCCCATCCCCAGCATCAGGGCCGCCGCGCCGAACACGATCCCGACCCTCACCCACGGCACCTCGTGCGTCTCCATGACCGTGCCGACGACGCCGAAGCCGGCGACGACGATCAGCGCCCCGGGAAGCATGCAGAGCCAGGACCAGAACAGGTAGGTCGGGAACCGGACCGGCGTCAGCCCGAACGCGTAGTTCTGCACGTTGAAGGGCACAACGGGCAGCAGGCGCATCAGAGCGACCACGCAGGCGCCGTGCAGCCGGACGAGCGGGTCCAGCCGGCACGCCTTCGGGTGGCGCCGGATCCACTGCCCGGCCGCCTCGCCCGCCAGGTAGCGGGCGATTACGAAGGCGACGGCGGCGCCCAGCGTCTTGGCGATCGAGATGCACACGAAGGCGACGACCGGATGGAACAGGAGCGCCCCGACGGCGCTGAACGCGGACCCGGGCACCAGGCAGACGGCGGCGCCCGCGCGGATCAGGATGTAGGCGAGCGGCGCGGCAGGCCCCAGCGTGCGGATCCACGCCTGCAGCTCCGGCAGTCGGCGCCCGAGCCCCAGCAGCATGGCCGCGACCGTCGTGAGGACCAGGACGGCCAGCAGGACCAGGGCCTTCCAGGCATCGGAGGCGCGCGCGGGGGACACGACCTGGCCGAGGGCATTCTCGGCCGGCACCTCCGTGTCGGTTCTGCCTTCCATCCGAGCCGATCAGCCTCCGCTGTGACCGGCAAAGGAACCGGCAGCCCGTCGTCGGGGCTGCCGGTCTGCCGGGATGTGTGCGCCGGGACGAGCGCGGCGGCCTGGTGCCCCCTCAGAAGGGCAGAACCGGGTGGTAGACCGGGCCCTGGCGAGGTTTGTCCCGCCACCACGGCCAGTCGCCTTCACCGAGCGTCCTCAGGTCGTCGTCGCCGCACAGGTCGTAGTTGAAAAAGCCCAGGAAGAAATCGGCGATCTCGCCGTAGCGTATGTTGCCGCCGAGGCCGAACCAACCCAGGTGCAGGTAGTGGATGCAGGAGATGCCGTAGGCGGGCCGCCGTTCGGGCCGGGCGACCCAGCCGAGGATGCCGGCATACCACTGGTGCAGGGTCTCCGGCTTGTCCGGGTCGTATTCGTTGCCCCAGCCGACCTCGCTGTAGCTCCACGGCCCGAGCCCCAGGGTCCGGTAGTAGTGCCTCTGCATCCCGATCCTGTCGCCGCCCCAGCCGATGAACTGGCCGTCGCACTTGCCGGCTCCGAAGGCCACCACGCCGGCGCCGCAGACGTAGAACGCGGCATAGGGATCCGAAGAGACCATCACGCCGAGGTCCGCGATCTGCGCCGCGTCGCGGCAGCGATCTCCCAGGTACGCGCAGCCCGGAGCGGCCAGGAGAGACAGCGCCAGGGCCAATCCAGCGATCAAAAGCGTCCGCCTGTTCTGCGGCACAGCAGAATCCTCCACCCGTGTGGTTGCCCGCACCGGCCGCGGGCCCTTCCCGCGGCCGATGCGGTGGTTCCATGTAAAGCATACCTGGGCGCGGAGGGCGGCGTCACGCGACGCCCGATTCCGTGCCGGATGCGTCGTTCACCTGGGCATCGTCTGAAGGTGTACTTCCCGCGCGAGGACGTCCGAGGGGTCCGCCCCCGTGTTGAAGATATGCGCCAGTTCCAGGTTGCTGACGGCCCGCAGCAACGGGTAGCGTTCCCGGCGGTTCAGCAGCACCTCCCGGATGGCCCCGCTGAGGACCTCCCAGTGCACCTCGTTGCCGGGACGATCGGCGAAGGGGCTGTTGGGCCAGTCGTGGCCGGACAGCCGCACGACGGTCGTCGGCTGGTGGAAGTACCAGTACTCGATGCTGGCGGCAAAGGCGTCGATGCGTTCCTGCGGGTCGGCGGCGTCATACTCGTAGCGCAGATCGCCGGCGGCGCGCGGGCTGGCCAGGTGGGCCTCGATGCCGGCGGCCCAGTCCCCGTAACCCCTACCCGGATGGAACGGCGGCGCCATCAGGTCCCAGCCTGCGAACGTCGGGACGTTGACGCGCGTGGAGATGTCCGTACTGAAGTTCGCCTCCCTGCGAATCTGGTTCATGTCGCGCCGGGAACGCACGACGTCGCCCGGGCGCTGGAAGCCGCCGCCGCCGCCCTTGAACCCATAGATCTTGTCCAGACCCAGGATGTAGGCGCGCAGCCAGTTGTTGCAGCCGGCGTAGTTGGCGCGCAGTTCGTCATCCGTCATGGCGCGGATGGTCCGGCCGTCCGGGTTGTGGTACATGGTGTGGTTCGCGACTTCGGCGCCGCGGTCGAAGCAGCGCTGCACGAGCACGCGGTGATACTCGTGGTCGTGGCGCGACATCGGAGCGTAGTAGATCGTGAAGGCCCAGCGCACGTCCTCGGCCGCCAGTTCCTCCACCAGGCCCGCGATGCGCTCCATCGCCTCGACCGTCGCGCAGTCGTCGAACCAGCCGTGCAGGTAGCGGAACTCCCCGTAGGTGTCCTCAGGGACCGGCGGGGCCGGGGGCTCGGTCAGCGCGGCGACCGGGGCCGGCAGGGGCCCGAACCGCTCGATCCCGGACCGTATCGCCCGGAACGTGCTCGGCTCGGTCTCCGTGCCGATGGCCGCCACCAGCAGCGGCAGCGAACTCGGGTCTCCGAGATCGGCCAGAAGCTGCGCGGCCAGGCGCCGGACGGCGGCGTCTTCGTGGCGGAGGGCTTCCTGCAGATGCGCCAGGCCCTCGGGGTCCTCCAGCCGTGCCAGCGCGGACGCCAGGTGGAGCCGGAAGAAAAAGTGGTCGCGCGGCCGGCTGTAGCGTTCATACCAGAGCTTGATCCCCGGGATGACCGACTTGTCGCCGATGGCGCCCAGCGCCTCGCAGGCCATCTGGAACACCTTGTACTCGCGCTCCCACTGCACCGCCCCGGTCTCCTCGTCATACTCCTTCGGGGGCAGGACGCGTTGCACGATGATCTCGGCCCCGCCTTCGGGCTTGAACTTCGCCAGGCCCAGCACGCACTGGTACTGATGCTCGTGGTCGCGCGTGGTCGCCAGGGACTCCTTGAAGACTTCAGCCACCCGCTCATCGCCGAACTTCACCAGCAGCGCCAACGTCCAGATGGGCGCGTGCATGCCGATGGCGTCGTTCTTCTCGAGGGCCACCCGGACGATCTCCTCCCGGGAGGGCTCGTCGCCGATGTGCCAGAGCGCGCGCAGGGCGAAGAAGCCCGGGCTGTCCTCGCCGAAGAACTCCTGCTCCCGGGCGATGCGAATGCAGGCGGGGATGGCCTCCTTGAGGTCCATGTAGAGGGCCGCCTTCAGGGCCATGGACCGGACCATCTTGTGGTCGGCGGTCTCCAGGCAGTCCACGACGGTGGCCCGCCCGGCCTCGCTGCCGAGGCGGTGAAGGGCCAGGGCGGCGGCCAGGCGGTTGAAGTGCTCCTCGAAGCGAAGGTCCTCGTTCGGCCCATAGTCTGCCGGCCGGTAGGTCAGAGCCTCCGTGAGTGCCGGAATGGCCTCGGGAGAGCCGATCCGCTCCAGCACGGCGATCGCGCACCGCCGCACCGGCCGGGAGCTGTCCGTCATCGCCTCGATCACCGCCGGAAGGGCCGTCTCGTCGTGCGTGAAAACCAGTTGCGCGATGGCGGCCTCGCGCACCCCAGGATTGCGGTCCCGCAGGGCCTCGCAGAAGGTCGCGATGTGCCGCGGGTCGTTCTCGAGTCCCAGCCGGTAGAGCCGGCCGACAACCTCCCCTCTCTCCTCGAACGTGAAATGCCCCGTCTGACGACGCGCCGTCTGAACGGTTCCGGTCGCCGAACATCCGGCCAGAACCACCAGGAGGGCCAGAGCCGAGCCGAATGCCCTCATCGCAGGCTCCTTCCGTGCAGGCAAGAGATGCTGTCCGACCATGCAGTCGCGGACCTCACAGGATCAAGCCGGAGACGCCGGCCTCGCCTCAGGCTACTTCGGCGGCCGTCGGCCTGTCAAGGGCAGTCGTGCGCTCCCCCCAGAAGCGTAGCGCCGGGCGTCCTTGTCCGGCGGCCGGGGCTGCGCGTGCACGTGGAGGGCCGTGCTCCGTCGCGGCCGGGGATGGCCGGGCCGGCCACATGCGCGGGCGGGCACGACGGAGCATGCCCCTCCACGGCGTGAGGCGCCCGTGCCCGGAACCCGGCCAGGATTACCCGGACCGCTCAACCCAGCTCCAGCAGCAGCGACTGCAGGAACGGCTGCACGTCCGTCACGATGCCGAGCGCCTGGGCCGTGCCGCGGTCCGCCAGCTTGGTGACCGCCGCCGGCTGGATGTCCACGCACACGACCCGCGTCGAGGCGGGCAGCATGTTGCCGGTGGCGACCGAATGCAGCAGCGTCGCCACCATGATGGCCAGGCCCACCTTGCGGCAGCGGCGGCGCATCTGATGCTGGGCCTGGACGGAGTCCGTGATGACGTCGGGCAGGGGGCCGTCGTCGCGGATCGAGCCGGCCAGAACGAAGTCGACGCCATGCGTGACGCACGCGTGCATGATGCCGCTGTGCAGGAGACCTGTGCGTACGGCGGCCCGGATGCCGCCGGCCTGGCGGATGGCGTTGATCGAGCGCAGGTGGTTCTCGTGGCCCGCCCGTGTGACGGCGCCTTCGCGCATGGACACGCCCAGGGAGGTGCCCATGAGCGCGCACTCGACATCGTGCACGGCCAGCGCGTTGCCGGAGAAAAGCACCTGCACGTAGCCGGCCGCGATGAGCTTCTCAAACAGCGGCCCCGCGCCCGAGTGCACCAGCGCCGGCCCGCACACCCAGAGCACGGGCCGCCCCGCCTCCCGCTCCTGGCGTAGCATGGCGGCCACGTGGGCGATGAGCACCCGCTTCGGCTTCTCGGTGGACACGTCGCTGGTCATGAAGCCGAACTCGCCCGGGCCGCGGCGGGGTGCCGGCGGCGTCACGTGCACGCCTCCGCGCCCGACGACGATCCGGTCGCCCTTGCGCACATCGGCCATCTTGAGCGTGCGCGCACTGCGGGGGGATTCCGACACGACGATGCCGCTGTCCATCTGCGGGTTCTTCACGCGCACCCACCGTCCGCCCAGGTACACGGAGGTCGGCAGGTTCGTTGTGACGTAGAAGCCTTCGGGGAAGACGCCGTCGCGCGGCGCGGGCTTCAGCGTGACGGGCCGGCGCTCGACGGGCTGGGCGCCCAGCCGCGCGACGGCCTGCAGGATGGTCTCCAGCTTCTTGGGGCTGTCGTGCGTCAGCAGCAGCCGCGCGAAACTGGAGTCCTCGGCCGTGGCGCCCACGTCGAACCTCTGGACCTCAAAGCGTCCTTCGTGGGCCATGATCACGTCGAGGATGCCGGGCAGGATCCGAGAGTCAATCAGGTGTCCTCTGACCTCCACAATCTCCTGAGCCATAAAGGGGTTGCTCCCATGCGTCTTCCTCTCCGCCAGCAAGGTCGGTACTGCGCCGGGCCGACGGAAGCCGGCGCCCCGCCGCACGGGGCGGTCAGTCGGATCCCGAGTCGCCATCGCGGCCGGGACGGATCCTTCCTCGTTGTCCATTGATCTCGTGCAGCGGCATCCTACCCGTTCGGCGGGCGTTTGGGAAGGGCGTTGCCTGCCTCTCCGGGAAGTCCCGGCGGGGCGGCCATCGACGCCCGGCTCACGGGGAACCCCCGGGCGGCGAAGAAGCCGGACAGGTCGCGGCCGGCGGCGATGCTGAAGTAGAAGGCCATCCTGTCGATGGCCGCCACCTGGCGCGCGCGGAGCGGCGCCTGCCATTGCCGGGCGGCCCGGCAGTACCTCGCCAGAAGGTCGCGCCCGTGCAACTCCTCCAGTTCCTTCAGGGCGTTCAGGAGCTTGCCGGCGCCGACGGGGTAGTTCGTGCCCGTGGTGATGTCGTAGTTGCCGTGCTCGGCCTCATAGGCCCTCCATCTCTGCAGAAGCTGTTCCTCCTCCCGTCGGCCCCGTTCGGCCGCCTCGCCGCCGAGCTGCTGCCGCACTCGTGAATGCATGATCCGGGAGAACCCTCCGTCGCCGAGCCAGACCGGGGCGTCCACACAGAGGGAATTGGACAGCTCGTGGATCAGCACGGCCTCCACCGCCTCCGGAGAGCCCAGACCGCCGATGCCGACCGTGCGGCCGGACGTGAAGCCGCTGCCCGCGCAGGGCAGCACCCAGATGGTCCGTGGTTCGGTCGCCCCGTGTCCGTACTCGCGCGCCAGGACGGCGTAGATGCGCGGCGCCGTCCGGACGATGATCTGCACCGTCTCCACCGGCAGAACCTCGGAGTAGCGGACGCGGAAGGCGCCGAAGGTGACTCCCCTCTCGCCGGGATGCAGGCCGAAGGGGCCGGTGGCCGGCCGGGGCAGGCGGCGATCGCCTGCGCGCGCCTTCCCGAGCCATGCCGCCATGGCCTGGAGCTGCCGGCCGCGCGCCGCCGCGTGCGCCGCGTCCGGCAGGCGATGCGCCAGGCCGTCGGCATTCAGGGCCAGGACGCGCCCCCGGCCCGGGCTGAGGGCCACGGCGACCGGCTGCCCGTCGGCGTCGACGATCACCGGATGCTGGCCGAAGCGCGGCGCGATGCGTGCGCCGGCGCCCGTCCATTGGTCCGGTGTGCGGGGCGACAGGTGGAAGGAGAGCGGCGCGACCGCCGCCGCATCCGTAAACTCGATGCCGAACGCGCCGGCCAGCGCAGCGGAGGCGGTGCCGCAGATGAGCAGCCCGCCTCCGTTCGCAACGAAAAGGCGCAGGGCCTCGACCTCGCCGGCGGCGTAGCGGCGCTCCGGGTGCTCGCAGGCGACGACGACGTCATAGGGGGCGATCCGGGCCGGCGAGACGGCGGCCAGCGACAGGTCCACGGCGTCGGCGAAGTACTCCCTGGCGCCCTTGCACGTGGCGAAGCGGACCGAGCGCGACTGGTCGTAGTAGACGCGGACCGGGTCCGGCGCCCGCTCCGCCGCCAGAGCCAGCCCGCCGATCAGCAGCCCGATCAGCAGCCCGCAGCCCCTGCCGGTCGCTCGGCCGTGCATCGCACGCCTCCTCGTCCTGACGCAGTTCCCGATTTCGGCCCCGCCCGCATCTTCGGCCGGCCGGCGGGGCGGCTCACTCCAGCCGGCGGTCGAGGGTCCGGTAGTTGATGGCCTCGCTGACGTGCTGGGGGAGGATGCGGTCGGAGGCTTCGAGGTCGGCGATGGTGCGGGCGACCTTGAGGATCTTGTCGTAGGCGCGTGCCGAGAGGCCGAGCGTCTCCATCGCCTGGCGCAGCAGCAGCCGGCCGTCGTCGTCCAGCGCGCAGTGCGCGCGCACCTGGCGGCGGGGCATCTGCGCGTTGGCGTAGACGCCGTCGCCGGCGAAGCGTTCGATCTGAATCCGCCGGGCGGCGACCACGCGCGCCCGCACGGCAGCCGACGGCTCGCCCGGCCGCGCGGCGGCCAGTTCCCGGTATTCCAGCGGCGGCACGTCCACGTGGATGTCGATGCGGTCGAGCAGGGGGCCGCTGAGGCGCCGGCGGTAGTTGTGGACCTGCCGCGGCGTGCAGCGGCACTGCCGGCGCGGGTCGGTGTAGTGGCCGCACGGGCAGGGGTTCATCGCGGCGACGAGCATGAACTGGGCCGGGTAGGCGATGGTCATCTGCACGCGTGCAATCGTCACCGTGCCGTTCTCGAGCGGCTGGCGCAGGGCCTCGAGCGCCGAGAGGGCGAACTCCGGCAACTCGTCGAGGAACAGCACGCCGTGGTGCGCCAGGCTGATCTCGCCGGGCCGGGGATGCGTGCCGCCGCCCACAAGGCCCGCGTTGCTCACGCCGTGGTGCGGCGCGCGGAAGGGCCGCACGGTCATCAGCGAGGTGCCCGGCCGCAGCAGGCCGCAGATGCTGTAGACGCGCGTGGTCTCCAGGGACTCCTCGAGCGTCAGCGGCGGCAGGATCGTGCAAAGGCGCTGCGCCAGCATGCTCTTGCCGGCACCCGGCGGCCCGATCATCAGCATGTTGTGCCCGCCGGCGGCCGCCACCTCCAGGGCGCGCCGGGCGTGGTGCTGGCCCTGCACCTCGGCCAGGTCCACGTCGTACGACGGGCCGTCGCTGAAGACGCGATCGACGTCCGTGCGGACGGGCTGGAGTGCCTGCGCCCCGGACAGGAAGCCGACCGCCTCCGCAAGGTGGTTCACCGGGATGACGTCGAGGCCGCGGACGACGCCGGCCTCCCTGGCGTTGTCCACCGGCACCACCATGCCCCGGAACCCCTGCGCGCGCGCCTGGAGGGCCATCGAGAGGCAGCCGTTGACCGCCCGGACGCGTCCGTCCAGCGCCAGCTCGCCGACGACCGCGTAGGCCTCGGTGGATGTCAGCTTGACGCTGTCGATGGCGGAGAGCAGTCCCAGGGCGATCGGCAGCTCGAAGGCCGGGCCCTCCTTGCGGCGGTCGGCGGGAGCCAGGTTGACGGTGATGGCGGAGGGCGGCAGGAGATGGCCGGTGCTGCGCAGGGCGGCCCGGACGCGGTCGATGCTCTCCTTGACGCTGGCATCGGGCAGGCCAACGATGGTGGAGCGGGGCATGGCTGCGCGGGTCACGCAGACCTCGACCTCGACGGGAAAGGCGTCGATTCCGAACACGCCCATGCTTTGCAGTTTTGCGAGCATCGTGCTCCCGCCGCCCGAAGATCGCGCGCCTTAGCTGAGACATTAAATGGGAGAATCGCATGCACGTCAAGTGACGGCCGGTGCGCACGGCGGGGCTGCAGGGCCTGCGGCGGCCTCTCGCGGGTGTTGAAACCTCGCGCCGAAATGCGTAGCATTTTGCCCGAGCAGCCGCGCTGTGCACAGATGGGGCCAAATAGGACGCACGCCCGGGGAGTATAAGTCTGATGGAGGGACAAGCGGACAATACCCCTGACGCGATGGGCGAGAGCACGTTGCTGAGGCGCTGCCAGGCGGGCGATAAGGACGCGTTCGGCCTTGTGGTGAGGCGATACGCGGGGCGCGCCACCGGCGCGGCGCTGCTGCTGCTGGGCAGCCATGAGGACGCGCTGGACGCCTCGCAGGAGGCATTCGTGCGCGCGTGGCGCCACATGGAGCGGTTCGACCTGAACCGGCCCTTCTACCCTTGGTACGCGACCATCCTGCGGAACGTCTGCCTGAGTCGTCTGCGGAGCCGCACCCGCCGGCCGACCTACGAGCTTCCCGACGACCACCCGGGGGCCGGCGAGGCGAACCCCGTCCTCCTGGCGGAGCGCAACGAGCGGCGTGACCGGGTCTGGCGGGCCGTCATGGCTCTGAAGCCGCACCATCGGGAGATCATCGTTTTGTGCCATTTCCAGCAGCTGTCGTACAGGGAGATGGCGGCGGCGCTGGAGATACCCATCGGCACGGTCATGTCGCGGCTGCACACCGCCCGGCTGGCCCTGCGCGAGACGCTCAGGGATGATGCGCCATGAAATGCGAAGATGCACGCCCCTTCATCACGGGGGCCATCGATGGCGAACTCGACCCGGAACAACAGCGCGCCCTGGACGAGCATCTGGCCGGGTGCGACCGGTGCCGTCGGGAGATGGATCAACTGATGCGGCTGACGAACGAGCTGGCCCACATGGGGTTTCGCGAGCCGTCCGACGAGGAACTCGACCGCTACTGGTGCGGGGTGTACAACCGGCTCGAACGGCGCCTGGGCTGGGTGCTGATCGCCGCCGGAGCGACCGTTGCGCTGCTGGGGGCGGTGTTCTGCCTGATCGACAGCCTGGACGGCGATTCCTGGCCGGTGCTCGTGCTGAAGATCGGCGGGGTGGCCCTGGCGGGGGGGCTGGCCGTACTGTTCGTGTCCGTGCTGCGTGAACGTCTGGCCGTCTGCAGGTCCGATCCCTATTCCACGAGGGTCAAACGATGATCGTTGCGACCACGGAGACAGTCGCCGGCAGGCGGGTTGTCGAGACGCTCGGGATCGTGCGCGGCAACACGATCCGCGCGCGTCACATCGGGCGGGACATCACGGCGGTGCTGCGGAACGTGGTCGGCGGCGAGATTCCCGAGTATACGAAGCTGCTGGGCGAGGCGCGCGAGCAGGCACTGGACCGGATGATACAGAACGCCGAGGAACTCGGGGCGAATGCCATCATCGGCGTGCGGTTCGCCACCAGCACGGTGACAACGGGTGCCGCCGAGTTGCTGGCCTACGGGACGGCGGTGATCCTCGAGTGACGCCGAGATGCGTCTCAGGCGTGGTGGACGGCGCGGATCTTCTCTCGCGCCACCTGCAGCGGGGCGGCCAGGGCGTAGCCCCAGGTGAGGGCGGCGAACAGGTACTGGTACTGCCAGAGCGCCGACCCCAGGATGAATGTCGCCGTGACCAGCGCCAGCGGGACGGGGCCCAGCCGCCCGACGATCTGCCCGGCGTGCCGGTAGGGCACGCGGGAGACCATCAGGACCGCCAGCAGCAGCATGGCCCAGGGGAGCAGCGCCCCTGTGCCGAACACGCCGATCTGGTGCAGGTGGGAATGCAGCAGGATGGCGCTGGCGGCGCCCGCGCCCGCGCCGGTGGAGGGCAGGCCGGCGAACCCGACGTGCTCGCCCCGGTCCACGGACAGGTTGAACCGCGCCAGCCGCACGGCCGCGCAGACCGGGAGGCTCAACAGCAGCAGCCAGCCCATCCCGGCGAACTCCTCCGGCAGGAGCGACCCGGCCAGGACGGCCGGGGCGACGCCAAAGGAGACGACATCGGCCAGGGAGTCCAATTCGGCGCCGAAATCGCTCTCGGCCGACAGCGTGCGCGCCAGGGCGCCGTCGAGCGAGTCCAGGAGCACGGCCGCCAGGACCATCAGCGCGCCGGCTTCGACACGGCCCCGCGTGGCCAGCATGCAGGCGGTCACGCCGGCGGCCAGGTTGCCCAGGGTGGCGATCGAGGGTGCGTGCTTGCGCCAGGTCATTCTTGTTCGTTTCCTCTGCATTCGACGTGATACATCAAATCGCGTGCCGTATGACCAGTCCGGTGGGGAAAGCCTGCATGCGGTGATCCCGGGAGGACTTGCGGCCGCGCGCGGGCCCGAGCAGCGGGTGCCGGGGGCCGCCACTGCCGTTGCGTGACTGCACATGGTGCAATCGCAGGATTGCACCGCGGCTACTGCTCCGAGATCACCTCCGCCGTGAAGACCGACACCTGCACGTGCGGGTCGCGCCAAGCGTCCGGCGGCAGGCCCGCCTTGCCGGCGCAGCAGTGTCGCAGGAACTCCAGCTTGTCCCACCCCGTCTCGGTGGCCACCTGGGGGAGGAAGCAGCCGGAGCGCCGGCCGTCCGTGACGTAGATGCCGTGGGTGCCCAATACGATGTCGTTCATCGGGTCCTGGACGGGTTTCAGGGGCGAGAGGACGGAGACCTCGATCTCCAGGCGGGGCAGGTCCTCCGGCCGTATCGGGGTGCCCAGGAAGCGCGGGTCCCTGGTCGCCGAGTCGATGGCCTTCTGCTGCACAACCTGCCAGAGCGGCTCCTCCGCCGTGAAGCACCCGATGCAGCCCCGCAGCCGGCCGTCGGTCTTCAAGGTCACGAAGGCGCCCTGCGCACCGGCCAGTTCGGGATCGTCCACGGCGAACTCCGGCACGCGCTCCCGGCGCACAACGGCCTCGACCGTCCGGCGGGCGATCTGCAGCAGCGTCTCTCCGGATTCTGCCGATAGCATGGTCCTCATCCTCCACTTCGGATGGTGCCCCGCGGGCATTCGTCAGTATACCGCAGGCGAAGCCCGAAGGCGCGGGCCGGTCGGCACGGACGCGGGGGCGTCTCAGTCGGCGTCTCCGGCTGCGGTCGAGCGGCGGGCGCGCCGCCTCTGGACGCGGATGTAGACGAACACGATGACGACGACGGCACCGAGGGCGATCAGGGTGGCATCGCTCAGGTAGCGGTGGAGGAGTTCCTGGTTGCGGCCCACTTCGTAGCCGATCCAGGTCAGGACGGTCACCCAGATGCCCGCGCCGAGGGCGGTATAGCACGTGAACTTCAGCAGGTTCATGCGGCACACGCCGGCGGGGAGGCTGATGAGCTGGCGGACGACGGGGATCAGCCGGCCGACGAACATCGTGATCTCGCCGTGGCGCGCGAAAAACCGGTCGGACCGCGCGATGTGGTCCTCGCTGATCAGGAAGTAGCGGCCGAACTTCAGGAAGAAGGGCCGCCCCAGCCAGGCGGCCAGGGCGTAGTTGATGTAGGCGCCCAGGATGCTGCCGCCGGTTCCGGCCGCGATGACGAGCGCCCAGGACATCTTCCCCTCGAAGATCTGGTAGCCGGCCGGCGGCATGACCAGCTCACTGGGAAAGGGGATGAAGGAACTCTCGATGGCCATCAGCAGGGCGATGCCCGGGTAGCCGATGACCAGTATTGTCGCCGCAAGCCAGCCGCAGACACCTGCGAGAAACCCCGACACTCTCGTCTCTCCCGATGATCCGGTTCATTCGACGCCGTCGACGTTCACGCCCATCCGGCGGAGCAGGGCGGCCGTCACCCCTTCGCCCCGTACGTCCCGGTCGGCACGCTTGATCCTGGCGACGCCGCACGAGGGACTCCCTTCCTTCAGGATGGCCCGCCGGATGTCCAGAAGGCGAGCCACCTCGGCGACGGCCTGCGCGCCGTGCAGAAAGTGCGAGGTCACGCACTCTCCCCGGTCGTTGACGACACGCGCGGAGCCGGCCAGCACGTCCTCTCCCGAGCCGTGCTCGATCTCCGCCGGAGGGCGCGGGGTGGCCAGCCCGCCGAGTTGCTCGGGGCAGACGGGCACGGCGGCCAGCCTCCGGCAGGCGGCCACCACGTCGTCCCGCCGGCAGTGCCGGCCGTCGAACCGCGTGCAAAGGCCCAGCAGGCAGGCGCTGACGAGGACCGGCTGGCGCGGGCTGAGGGCGGCGTGCATGTGCGGCATTGTGCACGTTCGGCCGGGCGGAGTCAAACAACAGGCCGCGTTTGAATCAGCGCGGAGGATTCTGCTATAAGTGGTTTGTTTCCGGATGCATAGGGACGGAGCAGAGGCCATGTACACGTTGAGGGTGACGACGCATTCGCGCACGGAGATGGTGGACATCACCGCCGAGGTGCAGCATGCGGTGGAGCACGCGGGCATGGCCGACGGCGTGTGCGTGGTCTACGTTCCGCACACCACGGCCGGCGTGACGATCAATGAGAACACCGATCCGGCCGTGCGGGCCGACGTGCTGAAGGAGCTGAACGACATCGTGCCGTTCGAGGACGGCTATGCGCACGCGGAGGGCAACAGCGCCGCGCACATTAAGGCGAGTCTGATTGGCAGCAGCGTGACGGTGATCGTGGCGAACGGCCGCCTGGCGCGGGGGACGTGGCAGGGAATCTACTTCTGCGAGTTCGACGGGCCGCGCCGCCGCCAGGTCTGGGTGACGTGCCGATAGGAGCCCCGATGACCGGCGAAGGCGCTGATGACGCCCGGCAGGTTCCCTGCTGGGGCATGCTGCATGCCGTGCTCCTGCTCTGCGTATTCGTGACGGCGCAGGTGGCGTTCAGCGTCGTCTTCGGGCAGATGGCCCGGGGGCTGACGGCGCACGTTCTGACCGGCGCGGCCACGATGGCCGTGCAGTTGCCCGTCACCTTTTCGATGGTCCGTCGGCTGGCCGGGGGGCTGCCCGGAGCGGCCGAGCGGCTGGGTCTGCGCGCCTCGCGGCCGGGCAGCTTCTGGAGGGCCCTGGGAATCGCCGGCGCCGGCGCCCTGGCGTTTGTGGCGGTTGGGCTGGCCATGGTCTGGCTGTCGCAGCTTGCGGGTCGCTCGGCGGACGAGTTTCCGGCGCAGCCGCTGGCCCGGCTGATCTCCGCTCAGGGGCCGGGATGGACGCTCGTCGCCGCGGCCGTTCTGACCACGGTCGGCGCCCCCATGACCGAGGAACTGCTCTTCCGCTCCGTGCTCTACCAGCCTCTGCGCTCGCGGACGGGCCCCGTGCCGGCCGCGCTGGCCATCGGCGTTGTGTTCGCGCTGCTGCACGGCTATGCCTGGGGACTGCCGCAGTTGTTGGTGCTCTCACTCGTGTTCACGGCGCTGTTCGAGCAGACGGGCAGCCTCTGGTATCCCATCCTGGCCCACGGGCTCTACAACGGGATCACGCTCGTGGTCGTGCGCGCGATGTCCGTTCCGGACTTCTCCGCCGTCTGACCGTGCAAGTGCACGTCCGGCCCGTTACACTGGCGGCCGGCCGAGCGCGCCCGGACCGGCGGGCCGGCCGGCGCTTTCAGTCCCATGACCCCATCTGAGATGCCATGAGCGACATCACCGTACCAGTGGAAGAACAGATGGCGCGCATTCGCCGCGGCGCCGCTCAGATCGTGCCCGAGGCGGAACTGGCCAACAAGCTGGAGCGTTCGCTCCGCCAGGGCCGTCCGCTGCGCGTGAAGCTGGGCCTGGACCCGACGGCCCCCGACATCCACATCGGGTTCGCGGTGGCCCTGCGCAACCTGCGGACGTTTCAGGACCTCGGCCACCGGGCCGTCCTGATCATCGGCGACTACACGGCGATGGTCGGCGACCCGAGCGGCCAGAATGCCACGCGCCCCCAACTGACCTACGAGCAGGTCACCGAGCATGGCCGCACCTACTTGGAGCAGGTCGGCAAGGTGGTGGACCTGGACCGGGCCGAGGTGGCCCGCAACGGCGACTGGTTCCGCACGATGTCCTTCGCCGAGGTGATTGCCCTGGCCGCCAAGCTGACGGTGGCCCGCTGCATCGAGCGGGACGACTTTTCGAAGCGAATCGCCGAAGGGCGCCCCATCGGACTGCACGAACTCCTCTACCCGCTCATGCAGGCCTACGACTCCGTCATGGTGCGCAGTGACGTCGAACTGGGCGGGACCGACCAGACCTTCAACATCCTCCTGGGGCGCGAGCTGCAGCGCCAGGTCGGGCAGGAGCCGCAGGTGGCCGTCACCAACCCCCTGCTGGAGGGCCTGGACGGCGTGCAGAAGATGTCCAAGAGCAAGGGGAACTACATCGGCATCTCGGAGCCGCCCGAGACGATCTTCAGCAAGGCGATGAGCATACCGGACGAGCTGATGGAGAAGTACTTCCTGCTGGCTACGGACCTTCCGCAGGACCGGGTGGCGCTCATGCTGTCCCCGGACGTGCATCCGCGCGAGGCGAAGGCCGAACTGGCCGCCGCCATCGTGCGCCTCTACTACGACGAGGAAGCGGCCGAGCGCGGCCGGCGGATGTTCGATGCCGTCTTCCGCGACCGCGAACTGCCCGAGGAGATGCCCGAGGTGCGCGTCCCGGCTGGCGAGCTACGGGACGGGGCGGTCTGGATCGTGGGGCTTCTGCGGCTGGTGGGCGCCGCCGGGTCGGGCGGCGAGGCCCGGCGCCTGGTCGTTCAGGGCGGCGTGAGCCTGGGGCGGGATGCGGACTCGCTGGAGGTGGTCGCGGACCCGGATGCCCACGTGCGCGTGCCGGCCGGGACCGTTCTGAAGGTCGGGAAGCGGCGTTTCTGGCGTCTGCAGCCGGGGGGAACGGGGCCGGCCAGTTGATGGGATTGCCGGATTCGGGTATCATCGCCCCTTCCTTCCCGCGACTGTTCCCATCGTTCGGAGGAGTACGGCGTTGAAGATCATGCGCTGGTTCAGGAGACACCAGGCCCAGCTCATGGCTGCTGCGGCTGTGATGCTGATGCTCTCGTGGGGCCTCGGCGGCTATCTGTCCCGTCTGGTCGATCGTGCGGATGACGTCGCCGGCTGGATCGACGGACAGCCCATCGGCCGGGTGGAGCTTCAGGAGGCATCCGGCACGCTGGAACTCGGGACACGGCTGTGGTTTCTGGAACCGGAGATGCGCTTTGCGGTCCAGTTCGCGCGCGGGAGCGATGCCGCCCGGAAGGCCGGCATCCTGCTCGCGACGGACTTCTTTGGCTTCGTCGTGGGTGACGAAGGCCAGCGGGTCGCCGGCGACGAGGCCCTCTGGCGGTGCGCGGCGCTGCTCGCGGAGGTGCGGCGCGAGGGCGTCCTGGCGACACCGGCGGAAGCCTCCGAACTGCTGGCGGTCGCGCCGCTCCTGCAGGCCGGCGGGATCTCCGGCCCGGAGGCCTTCGCCCAGGTCCTGCGCCAGTGGGGGCTGAGTGAGGCGGACGTGACCCTGTACGTCGGCAACCTGGTGCGCATCGGCAAGCTGATCGCGCTCCGGCGCGCCGCCGTCCTGACGAGCACCCCGGAGGTCTGGGCGCGCTACGTTCACGAGAACGAGCAGGTCAGGCTGCGACTTGTGGAACTGGACGCGTCCCTGTTCCTGCCGATCGTCGAGTTCGACGAGGAGGACCTGAAGCGCTGGCATGGCGAACACCTCGACCAGCCGGGCGACCCCGCCGCCGGCGTCGTCGGCTACCTGGCTCCGCGGCGTGCGAAGATCGAGTGCGCCGTGGCCCCGTTGGAGCGGCTGCAGGATGAGGCCGTCGTGACCGACGAGGAAGTGGCCGACTACTACGAGCAGAACAAGCACCGGTTCCCGGCCGAACGGCCGGCGGCCGGGGACGACTCCGAGGAAGAGCGGGCGCCGGGCGTCCTGCACCGGCCGCTCGAGGAGGTGCGCGACGAGATCGTCCGCACGCTCAAGGAGCGCAAGGGACTCCAGGCGGCCGGCGAGCTGGTCGACACCGTGGTCGGTGAGCTTGCCTCGGTCGCCGCCGACTACGTGCACGAGCCGCTGCCCCTGGCGCAGATGGCGCGGCGGCATGGGCTGGAGCACAGCATCCCGAGCGTGGAGGGCCGCCAGTTCCTGTCGCGCCAGGAAGCGGCGGCCGCGCTGCCCGACGGGGACGCCGTGGCCATGTTCGTATTCGACGAGCCGGACAGCCTGTTCGATCCCCAGCAGTTCGGTCGCGGGAGCCGGCCGATGGTCTGCCAGGTGCTGGCCCTGCGCGAGCCGGAGCCCCTGTCGTATGCCGAGGTCGAGCCGCAGGTCCGGCACGACTACGGACTGCATCGCGCGATGGAGTCCGCCGGGGCCTTTGCCGAGAAGCTGCGGGCCGCGGCGGACGGGGAGGGCCTCTCCCCGGCGGCGGCCGAGATGGAGGGCCGGTTGAGGGCACTCCTTGGTGAGAGCGCGCCCGGAGACCCCCTGCTCCGGGTTCAGGAGAGCGGGCTCTTCCGAAGGACGGCCGAGCAGGTTGAAGGCCTGGCGGCCGCCGGCGAGGACCTGGTCGAGGCGGCTTTCGCGCTGGTGCGGGACGAGGCCGGCGTCGTCACGCAGGGCCCGCCGGCGAACAGGTGCTTCGTCTTTGAGGTCATCGAGCGCTCGACTCCCTCCGGGGTGGGCGAGGAGAGGGAGTGGGAAGGGTTCCGCGTGGCGCACCTGTATGAGAAGCAGGGGCGGGAGCTGCGGCGCTGGATGGATGGCCTCATGCGCGGGGTGCGGCGCGCGGAGCGTGCGGAGGAGTAGTCTCGCATGGATGTGCTGCGCTGGCCCGGCTCCGGTGCCCGGCCGCCCCGATGCGGCGTCGTGACGGTCGGCGTGTTCGACGGCGTGCACGTGGGGCACGCGGCCATCCTCGAATGCGTCGTCAGCGAAGCCCGGGCCCGATCCTGCCGGTCCGCCGTGGTCACCTTCGACCGCCATCCGGGGGCGCTGCTCAACGCCGCCCCCCAGCCGGCGATCACCTCGCTGGACCACCGGATCCGTCTGTTCGCGGCGCTGGGCCTGGACGCGTGCGTGGTGGTGGAGTTCACCGCGGCCGTGGCCGCGACGGCGGCCGAGGACTTCGCCCGCTCGGTCTTCGGCGACCTGCTGCAGGCCCGGGTCGTGGTGCTGGGGGAGGACGCCCGCTTCGGGCACGGCCGCCGGGGCGACGCGGCCCTCCTGAAGGCGCTCGGGTTAGCCGTGCGCCGCGTGGGACCGGTGCTGGTCGGCGGCCGGCGCGTGAGCAGCACCGCGATCCGGCAGGCGATCCGTGCCGGCGACTTCGAGGATGCGCATCGCCTGCTCGGACGCCCCTTCTCCCTCTACGGAATCGTGGTGCGCGGCGCGCAGCGCGGCCGGGCGCTCGGCTACCCAACGGCCAACCTGAACGTGCAGAACGAAGCCATACCCCCCGAGGGCGTCTACGCCGGCTGGGCAATGGCCAACGGCGAGCGGATGCCCTGTGCGATCAGCGTCGGCCGATGCGAGACGTTCGCGCCGGGCCCGTCGCTGCCCGTGATGGTGGAGGTGCACCTGCTGGACCGGTCAATGGACCTGTACGGGCGGCGCCTCGAGGTCGAGTTCGTCTGCCGGCTCCGGCCCCAGCAGACGTTCGAATCGGCGACGGACCTGTCCGCGCAGATCGCGCGCGACGTTGCCGCGTGCCGGGACGTCCTGGCAGGGCCTCAGGACGGCAGCTCCGGCGCCGAGGGCAGCTCGTAGAGCGACGTGTGCGGGCAGGCCTCCTTCCAGGCATACCAGAGCCGCACCGTCGGGATGACGCCGGGGACCTCGGGCGCCACGTGGGCCGTCTGCGGCGACGTGACGTGGATCCTGAACTCGTGCCCGGCGATGGAATCCGTCAGAACCTCGGACCCGGCGGCCGCCAGCGCCGCCAGGGGATAGGCGCGCGCCTCGTCGCCGACGGCAATCCCCAGAACAAACGCCTTCGGCGGCAGGGGCGTCTCGGACGCCCGGAAATGGCGCAGCTCGATGGGGGGGACGTCGGAGGCCAGGTAATCGCGCATGATGGCATGGACCTTCGCCTTCTGCTCGTCCGGCACGTCCTGTCCCGGCTCCAGGTCCGGGACCCGGGCGTCGGGGAAGGCCGCCTTGCCGGCCTCCCAGGGCCAGACGGAGACGGTATGCCGGGGTGCCGACGCGCCGGCATGCGGGCCCGTCAGTGCGCGCCCTGAGAATGAGTCCCAGAGCGAGCCCGTCTGGCGGTCATACAGGACGACGTCGCCGCGGTAGATCAGCCCCGTGTCGCCCCACTGGACGCCGGCGCAGTCGCCGTCGGCGACCAGGCAGGAGGCGGTCTGCGAGAGGACCGACCAGGAGATGGTGCAGGACCGCCCGTCGACCGAGTCACGCACCAGGAAGTCCGAGACAAGCGCCACGGGATAGGCGCGGGTCGCCTCCGGCGTCTGCAGGACGATGAGCCGGTCCTCAGGCCCCGGCGCGGAGAGCCCGGCCAGGGGGACGTAGCCGGGCGGAGCGCCGTCGGCCAGCACCAGAGACGGATGGTGGTCCAGCCAGGCGTCGGGTATCCGGAACAGCTCGCCGATGGAGAAGCCTCCCGCCTTGTCGGTCACGTCGAAGAGCCGCTGGAGCCGATAGGGCACACGGGACGGCCGCAGCAGCACGGCCGGGGCGGCCAGTATGCTCTCGCGCTCCGAACCGATCACGCGCGACACCTCCACCGGCTCGGCGCGCCGGGGCTGCCGGTTCTCGGGCGTCTTCTGGGGGGACGGTGCGGGCGCGGCCTGGGGCGGGAGCAGGGACGGGTCGAGGCGCTCCCACGTGACGGCAACCAGCCACGCGATGCCGATGACCGCCAGGATGATGAACAGGAGCCAGATGTTGCGGCGGAAGTCGGTCGGCGCCGGCTCCTCCGGGCTCTCGCAGGGCGGTTCGATCGGGTCGACCGGGGGCAGGCTTTCGGCCATCGTGGGTCTCCGGTGAGTTCGAGGGAATCAGGGCATTGTAGCAGACCCGGTGGGTCGGTTCAGCAGAAAGGCCGACGCACACGGACGGGCACGGATGCCTGCGCGCTCGGCCGTGGTCCGTGTGTCTTGCACCGGACGGTCCTCTTCCGCTACACTGGCCGCCCGACGGGGGTCTTCTCGTGGAGAATCCAAGATGGCGAGCGTAGCGGCAATCCTGGCGGATTATGGGGCCGCCCGGCAACGGGCATACTGCTGGCAGCGGGAGCGGTCCGTGGCCGCCCGGACGGGGATGGCCCTGGCCATGGCCGCCGTCACCGGGCTGATGGCCCAGTGGCGCATCATGCTGCCGTTCAGCGACGTGCCTCTGACGGGGCAGACGTTCGCGGCCCTGATGGCGGGCGTGGCGCTGGGCGGCGCCTTCGGCAGCCTGAGCCAGGTGTTCTACGTGGCCCTGGGCGCTGCCGGGGTGCCCTGGTTCTCCGGCGCGAGAGCGGGGCTCCCGGTGCTGCTGGGGCCCACGGCGGGCTACATGGTCGGCTTCGCGCTGACTGCGGGGCTGATCGGATGGCTCAGCGAGCACCGTCCCGCCATGCGCAGGTTCGTTCCCCAGCTTCTGCTCATGGCGACGGGCTCGGCGCTGATCCTCGTCTGTGGCTGGGTGTACCTGGTTCTGGCGCTCGGTCGCGCGCCCATGGCCGCGTTCCTGACCGGCGTGGTTCCGTTCGTGATCGGCGACCTCGGGGTCAAGACGTTCGCTGCGGCGGGGCTGGGAACGGCGCTGCTTCCCAAGGACGGTCGGGGACAGCCGCGGGCCTGACACGGCCGTTTCAGGCCGTTGCCGCGCGGGCTTGTCGCAGGAACTCGAACCAGGGCTCGAACCCCGTGTTCCGGGCCGCCGAGGTCTCGAAGACCTTCACGTTCGGCCGCGCCTTGCGGGCGTCCTGGCGGACGCGGGCCGGATCGTACGGGCAGTGGGGCAGCAGGTCGATCTTGTTGATGAAGACCACGTCGGCCCGCACGAACAGGGCGGGGTACTTGCGGACCTTCTCATCGCCCTCCGGAACGCTCAGGACGGCCACCTTGATGTGCTCGCCGAGCGCCAGAGCGGATGGGCAGACCAGGTTCCCCACGTTTTCGATGAACAGGTAGTCGATGGCGTCGAGGTCCAGTCGGGCGACCGCATCGGCGATCTGCGTGGCGTTCAGATGGCAGCCCCCGCCCGTCTCGATCGGCAGGGCCGTCATGCCGCAGTCCTGAAGCCGCTCGGCGTCCAGCGCCGTCCGGACGTCGCCGATGATGGCGGCGGCTCGGCCGTCGAAGTGCCGCGCCGTGACCTCCAGGATGGACGTCTTGCCCGAGCCCGGCGACCCGATGATGTTCATGGCGTAGACGCCATGCCGGTCGAACACCTCCCGGTTGCGCGCGGCGATCGTGTCGTTGCTGTCACGGACGGACCGTCCCACCTCAATCTTCGCCATCTTCGACCTCGACGTATTGAATGACGACGTCGCGCCCCTGGAGGATGTCGCGGGTGTACTGGCCGCACCGGGGACAGGGCGCAAACATGTCCTCGGCCTGATACCGGTGTCCGCAGACGCAGCGCACGAGCGCGGGCACGCAGGCGACGCACGCCCGCGTCTGCGTCAGGCCATGCTCGTCGAGCACGGCGCGCAGGCAGAACTCCAGCGCCGACGGGCTCGCCGACGAGAGGGCACCCACCTGGACGGCCAGCGCCGTCATCTTCGAGGCGCGCTCGCCGCAGGCGTGCACAGCCTCCCGGACGATGTCTTCGGATAGCGCCAGTTCGTGCATGGATCTCCGGCCGCCCGCAAAGCAGCCATGATAGCGCGCGGACGCGGTCCGCGTCAAGCCAACCGGCGGCGTCACGATGCGGGGAGGACCTCGGCGACGACGCGGCCGGCATAGTCGGCCAGGCGGGCCTCCAGTGCGGGCGACAGGCCGACGCCGGGTTCGATGCGCAACGGTTGGATGCCGAAGATGACGATCTCCGGCAAGCGCTCGCCCAGTCTTCGGGCCAGCCGGAGCAGGGCCGGCAGGTCGGGCTCGTGGAGCGATGCCGCGCCCGGCCCTGCGGCGGGCCGCAGCTCGGCGGGTGTGAAGCGGCGGATGGTGCCCGGGGGCGCGCCCATCATCGCGCAGTCGACGAGCACGACGCGGCGCCGGCCGCGCAGGGCGTGCAGCAGTGCGAGGCCCGGCGTGCCCAGGTCCAGGAAGTCGATCCCCGGCGGCTCGCCGGCCCGCCGGGCGGCCAGGTCGACCACACGAGGGCCGACCCCTTCGTCTCCCATCAGAGGGTTGCCCAGCCCCGCCACGAGCACGTCGCTGATGGTCATCGGGCGGGTCAGGTGAACTGGACGGTCAGGTAGTGTGTCGAGCACGAAATGCAGGGGTCATACGATCGTACGAGCATCTCCAGGAGCAGCCGCAGCTCGTCCTGCCCGCGATCGAGGAACTCGGGGACGAACGCCTCGAAGTCCTTCTGGATGTTGGCGTGGTTCTGGTTGGTGGGGATGACCAGGTTGGCCCCGGTGCAGCGTCCTCGGTCGTCGTAAGTGTAGTCGTGGAAAAGGATTCCGCGCGGGGCCTCGACGCAGCCGACGCCCTGGCCGGCCTTCGGCGTCACCGGGCGGCGCGCGTCGTCCTGCAGGCCGTCCGAGAGCAACTCGTCGATGATCCCGCGGGCCTCCACGAGCACCTGGACGCATTCGACCAGTTGCGCGACCGAGTTCATGAACGGGTTGGCGCAGCCTTTGGCCAATGCAAACCGGGCGGCCACGTCTGCCGCTTCGGGCAGAAGGTGCTCGGCGTTGAGGTTGAACCGCGCCAGGGCGCCCACGGCGTAGCAGTCGCGGTGCCAGCGCGTCCACTTCGCGGTGGACTGCGGCGAGACGCGTTCGTTCGCTGCGGAGCGGTACTCCGACACGGGGACGGGGTCAGCGTCGGTGCTGCCGATCTCGCCGTCGTAGAACGTGTAATGCCCCGGCTCGACCTGCGCGACGTATTCGGTCTCGCGGCGGAACGCGGGCAGCCGGTCGGCAACGCTGAGCACGACGTCGGCGACCGCGCGGACGTCCGCCAGCGCAGCCTCGAGCTTCGCGTCCAGTTCCTTCAACTGCTCGGCGGTGGGCAACCGGGTGAACCCGCCGGGGCAGAGCGTCACCGGGTGGGTGATGCGGCCGCCGAGCAGCTCGGACCATTCGTTGGCGGCCCTGTGCACGCGCACGATCGCGAGCACGGCGTCGGTGTGCGTGTCGATGAGCGGGATCACGGAAGGCGCGTTGAACAGATCGGGCGCGACCAGGTAGCCGACGTGGAGGATGTGGCTCTGGAGCTGCTCGGAGTAGTGGATGAGCAGACGGAGCTTCTGCGTCTGGGGGCTGACCTCGATGTCCATGGCGGCTTCCGTCGCCTTGACGGAGGCCAGCGAGTGGCTGATGGAGCAGATCCCGCAGACGCGGCTGACGATGGTCTGGATGTCTTCGTAGCTGTGGCCGCGCACCATGGCCTCGAAGAACCGCGGCGCCTCGGGCACCTGCCAGACCACCTCCTCTATGCGGCCGTCGGCGGCCCGGACCAGGATGTTGCCGTGCCCCTCCACGCGCGTGAGGTGATGGACACGGATGTCAACGGTGCTCGACATGGGTGGGCTCCTGCTGGCTGTTGAACAGCGTCAGGCGTCTCTGGAGGTCCTCAACGGTCTTCCCGTAGGTCTCCATCACTTCCCGGGCGGCGTCGACATTCGGGTTCGGGGCCAGCCCGCGGCACCCGTAGCACCACATGCCGGCCGCCGGGCAGGGGGCGTTGCAGCCGGCCCGGGTGACGACGCCCAGGCAGATCTCGTTGTACTCGTACCGGCATACGGTGCCACGCGCCTTGCACTCCACGCAGACGGGATAGGTGGGGAGGTCCGGCTCCCTGCCCAGTGCCAGACACCGCACGACGTGGCCGAACTCCTCCCCGGTCATGGGGCAGCCGTGCACGTAGTAGTCGACCGGGACGACCTCGTTGACGGCCTTCGTCGGGCCGGTGTTGAGGTGGGGCATGTCGGCCCGTTCTCCGTAGACCAGCCGGCGCACCTCGGCGAGGTCGAAGTTGTTCTTGATCCGGTTGATCCCGCCGATCGTTGCGCAGGCGCCCAGGGCGACCAGGATGGGGGCCTTCTCGCGCAGTTCCCTGACCCGTTCCTCGTCCTCCGGACGGGTGATCGAGCCCTCGATCATGAGGATGTCGTAGGGGCCGTCGTCCTCCTCGGCCATGGCCTCGCGCCATCGGACGGGCTGCACCAGGGTGATGAGGTCCAGGATCTCCTCCTCCAGGTTCACGATCTGGAGCTGGCAGCCTTCGCAGCACGCGAAGTCGTAGATGGCGACTCTGGGTTTGCCCATTTACTGGATGGCCTCCCTGGCGCTCATGAGGTCCGCGAAACGGAAGACCGGGCCGTCCTGGCAGACGTACTGCCCGTTGACCTGGCAGTGTCCGCACTTGCCGACGCCGCACTTCATGCGGCGCTCCAGGGACACGTAGGTGTTCTCGGGGGGGACGGCCATCTTGTCGAGTTCGAACAGGACGAACTTGTACATCACGGGCGGCCCGCAGACGATGGCCGTCGTCCGGTCCGGGGCCATGCTCAAGCCCGGCATCAGCGTCGTGATGACGCCCGTGCGGCCGGTCCATGCCTCGTCGCCCCGGTCCACCGTCTCCAGCAGGCGGACGTCGTCTCGGGCCGACCAGGCGGCCACTTCGTCCACGAACAGACGCTCGGCCGGCGACCGGGTGCCGATCAGGATCGTCACGTCTCCGTAGTCCGCCCTGTGTGCCAGCACGTACTGGACGGCCGAACGCACAGGCACCAGGCCGATGCCGCCGCAGAGGAAGAGCAGGTCGCGGCCCCGCATAGCGCCGTCGACCGGGAAGTGGGTGCCGAACGGCCCTCGGACGCCCACCCTGGCGCCATCCTCCAGGCGGTGCAGTGCGGTCGTGAGGGTGCCCGCGCGCCGGACCACGAGTTCGAAGGCCGGGCGCTCATCGGGTGCGGAGCAGACGGAGATGGGGGCCTCACCGAACCCGGGCACCGAGACCTCGACGAACTGGCCGGGCATGTGTCCCAGAGGCCGGCCGGTGTCCAGCGCCAGCTCGAACCTCGCCTCCAGGGCGGTGAGAGCACGGTTCTGCAGGACGGTTGCTACCTCCGGGAGGTAGATGTCGCGCTGTTCTCGGCAGGTGCAGGGCATACGTGCTCCTCCGACAGGCGGTTGAAGACCTCGACGGGGTTCGCGATCCGGGCCACGCACGCGGAGATGCAGCGCCCGCAGCCGACGCAGCCGACCTGGCCGATCTTCTCGGGGATGTACAGCCCCTTGCGCAGGTACCGATGGCGGAACCGCGCCGCCGGTTCCGCGCGGAAGTTGTGGCCGCCGGCCACGGTGGCGAAGTCCGCCAGCATGCAGCCGTCCCACGCGCGGTAGCGCGATCCCACGCGCACGTCCCAGTCCGGCGCGTCGCGCACGTCGAAGCAGTAGCAGGTGGGGCAGACGAGGTTGCAGGAGCCGCACGAGAAGCAGCGAGCGGCCCTCTCGGCCCAGACGGGGTGCTCATAGTGGAGGGCCAGAAGCGCCGGCAGGTCCTCCGGAGCGACGGTCAGTTCGTGGCGGCGCATCGCCCGGCGGTTCTCGTGCCAGACGTGCAGGCGGCCCAGCAGGGCCTGGCGGCCGGCGGGCCGCTGCGCGGGCAGCCCCTCGGCCAGCGCCCGGCCCTTCTCCGTGCGCACGTCCAGCACGTATCGGTCGTCCACCTTGGTGAGCAGCGCGTCGAATCCGTCCGTGCAGACGGCCGTCCCCATGCAGCCCGCGAAACAGTCCGCGGACACGCGTTGCACGTCGCACGCAACGATCGTGGCCGCGCCGCGGCGCGCCAGGTAGTGGGCGTCCGGCCGGCCCTCGGCGAACAGGCGGTCGAGTTGCGCAATCGCCGCCACGTCGTACGGATGCACGCCGAACAGCACGAACGGGGTCTCGTCAAGGCGGCTCTCCCAGCGGCTGCCCTCGTACCGCAGAAGGGCCTCGCGCGGCGGCAGGAAGTACTGCTTCGGGGGAGTGACGGCGACGTCGTGATCGAGCCGCAGGTCGCCGACCCGGGACAACCGGTCAAACGCGAACGCCTTCCCCCGCGCCTGCGGGCCGCTCACGCGGATGCGCGCGATCAGCGCCGTGACCCATGCATCCAGTTCGACCTGCTGCAGTTCCACCAGGCCCATATGCCCCTCCCCCTGTGCTGCAGGGGACTGTGCCTGCCGCCGGGCCGCCGGCAGAGACGGCCCGGCCCGATGGTGCCGCGGCCGGCCCCGCGATCGACGCCGCCGGGCAGCATGCCCAGCATCGTAACCAATACGGGCCGCTTGTGCAAGCACGATATTTGACCACAACGGAGCGGCCATGCGCGTGCGCGTGTCGTTGCGCCGTGCGGCACAATGCGATAGAACGGCGGGGAGGGATTCAACCGTCAGCGGAGACACGCCACATGGACGCCGCCCGGAAGGCCGTACTCTACGTGCCGTCGGAAGAGGCCATCGACCGGTCACTGGACGCGCGACGCTACGTCAAGCGGCTGGCCACGCACCTGGACCTGACAAGACGCTACTACGACCCGTCCCTCGATGACCTGCGGCTGCCGGGGGACGCCTGTTCCGTCTGCGTGCTGACGGGGCTGAGCAGCCTGGAACTGGAGAGCGGCTACATGGAGATGGAACTGGACACCATCTTCAAGCCGCAGGAGCTTGTCGGCCGGCTGCGTGCTGCGCTTGCACGCGACTTCCCGATCGTCGCGATCGTCGACGACGCCTACTCGGACTACGTCATGAGTGCCTTCATCAAGGCAGGCGCCTCGGCGGTGGTGGGCACCAGCGGGGAGTTGTTCGGCATGGTGGTTTCGCGCGTGCCGAGCTGGGACGCGCTGATTCCGTACATCAACGCGTTCCCGCGGCTGGCGTAGCAGCCTGCTGAGGCCGGGCGGGTGTGCCTCACCCCCCCCTCAACAGGCCGGCAGGCGGCCCGCCCCGCATGGCGACGGCAGACGGAGGACCGTGTCGACGCTCACTCGACCGGCACGAGGATCTCGACCGCCGGCTCGGCCGACTCCTCTTCCTGCTCATACATGGTGAGGTACACCTCGCGGGTGGGCTCGCCTGCGCGGTACTTGTAGCCGCGCGCCGTGATCGCCTCGAATATCTCGACGTACGCCTGGTAGACGTTGGAGAAGTCGCCCGTGAACATGGCCGAGGCCATGGTCCCGCCGGGCACCACCTTGCGCACGATCTCCTCTTCGCCCTGGCAGGTCTCCTCGATCGGCAGGCAGACCTCCGCGCGCAACTGGTCGGCCGGCACCTTCGCCGGGTCGTCGTAGAAGCAGCCGAACGGCTTGCCGCTGTACGGATGTCCCGCCCGCAGGAGCCATGACATGAGTTCCTCGAGCTTCCCGAGCGCCTGGTCGTAGGGCCCGGTGAACGGGAGGCTCATGACCGTAATGGGTTCCAGTTCCTTGATCTGCACTTCGAGCACGGTTTCCTCCGGTGTCTGTGGAGCGCGAGGGCGAGGCGGAACGTCCCCCGATCAGCCACTTTCTTACCATGCCCGCCGACGGTTGTCAAGCGGCAACTGCCTCTCCTTCGAACACTTACGGAACCATGCGGCCGCTCTAACCCCTTGCCTGCGGAAGGGTTCGGATGGCCGAGGGGGGGCGCGCACGCCGCCCCACGCCCGCGGGCGGTGCACGACGGGGCTGCGGGGCGGTGGCGCCTCCGCACGAACGTTTTTGCTTTCGCCTCGGACGCGGGACTACAATGTCCGTCGTTCTGCGGTAAGGGTGTACCCATAGGCGACCGAGATGGACGGAAAACAACGCACACGGTTCATTGTCGGGCTGGTCATGATCGCTCTCGGAGCGTTCCTGCTGACGAGCCTGTTCACGCATGACCCCACGGAGGGGCCGTTCGCCGACTTCCTGGCAGGGGAGACCGACGGGAACGCCTGCGGCCCGGCCGGAGCCTGGGTGTCGGCCCACATGTTGGTCCTGCTCGGCTGGACGGCGCATGCCCTGGCCGCGGCGGTGACGCTCGGCGGCGTCCTGGTGGCCCTGCGCCCCAGGATGTCGGGCTGGGGCATGCGGGGCATCGGCCTCGCGCTGCTGGTCGCCACGGGCATCGTGGTCCTGGCGATCCTGAACGCCTCGGCCGAGAGCACGGCGTCGGTCTACCAGGCGGGCGGCGGCCGGGCCGGCGGCATGCTGGGGGTGCTGCTCACAACGGCGCTCTACCGGGGCGTCGGCTCGTCCGGCACACTCATCCTGTGCGGGCTCTCGTGCGCCATCGGGGCGTTCCTGCTGGCCGGGGCGGAGTTGACGGCCTTTGTGAACTGGCTGCTGCGTGCGACCGGCGGGGCGGCCCAGGCCGTGCTGCGCATCCTGTCGTTCGCACGGCGGGCCGGGCCGCGAGCGGCGCGCGAACCGAAGAAGGTCCCGGCCGAACGGGCGCCGAAGCCGCCGGTGCGTGTCGCCTCACGGCCCGACGAGGACGCCTTCGGGGTGCCTGCGGCCGCCCCGGAGCCCGCGGACTCCAAGGAGTCCGCGGACTCCTTGGAGTCCGCGGACCCCGATGAGGGCGAGGAGGAGACGCAGTTCGCCGAGGAACTCATTCCCGAGCCGGCCGTGATCACGCGCCACACGCGCACGCCGCCGGACATCGAGGAGGAAGAGGAGGCGCTGGAGTTCTTCAACGGTCCCGAAGGCGGCGAGGGGATGGCGCCCGAGTTCCGGATCCCGCCGGTAGGCCTGCTGGACGAACTCGAGAGCGGTTCGGGCGGCGACGACGAGAGCGAGATCCGCGAGAAGGGCCGCATCCTTGCGCGCACGCTGGGTGAGTTCAGGGTGGAGGCGCGGGTGGTGACGGTCATGCGTGGGCCCGTCATCACCATGTACGAGCTGGCCCTGGCGCCGGGCACCAAGGTCTCAAAGGTGGAGTCGCTGGCCGACGACCTGGCGATTGCACTCAAGGCCCCGAACGTGCGGATCGTGGCGCCGCTGCCCGGCCGGAACACCGTGGGCATCGAGGTGCCCAACACCGAGCGGGAGGTCGTGGGCGTCCGGGAGCTGATGGCCGAGGTCGGCAAGAAGGCCCAGAATCACGCCATCCCGCTGTTCCTGGGCAAGGACACGGCCGGAACACCCCTGGTGCTGGACCTGGCGCGCTGCCCCCACCTGCTGGTCGCGGGGGCCACGGGCGCGGGCAAGTCCGTGGCCATGAACGCCATGATCCTGAGCATCCTCATGACGCGCACCCCTGCGGAGGTGCAGCTCCTACTGATCGACCCCAAGTCGGTGGAGTTCAGCCTCTACGCCCGCCTGCCGCACCTGATGTGCCCCGTGCTGTCCGACATGAAGAAGGCCGCCTCGGTGCTGAAATGGGCGTGCAAGAAGATGGACGAGCGCTACTCGATCCTGGCCGCCGTCGGCGTGCGGGACCTGAAGAGCTACAACGCGCTGGGCAAGGAAGAGATCCTGCGGCGGCTGGACCCGGACGAGGATGCCGTCATCGACGACGTGCCGTTCTACATGTCCCACATCGTCATCATCGTTGACGAGTTCGGCGAGCTGATGATGGTGGCGGCCAAGGAGGTCGAGAAGAGCGTCATCCGCCTTTCGCAGAAGGCGCGGGCGGTGGGCATCCACCTCATCTGCGCGACGCAGCGCCCGTCCATCGACGTGATCACGGGCCTGATCAAGTCGAACCTGCCGGCCCGCATCGCCTTCCAGGTGGCCTCGATGGTGGATTCCCGCACCATTCTGGACCGCAACGGGGCGGAACGCCTGCTCGGACGCGGCGACATGCTGCTGCTGCCGCCGGGCAGTTCGCGCCTCGTGCGGGCGCAGGGCTCGTTCGTGTCCGAGGAGGAGATCGAGCGCGTCGTCGAGTTCCTGGAGGCCCAGGGCGGTCCGCAGTTCAAGGCCGAGATCCGCGACTACCATGCGGCCGAGGGGGTCAGCGGTGAGTTCGAGGACGACCTGTACGACGAGGCGGTTCGCGTCGTGGTCGAGACGCAGCGCGGCTCCGTGTCGCTGCTGCAACGCCGTCTGGCCATCGGCTACTCGCGCGCCGCGCGCCTCGTGGATATGATGGCGGACGCCGGCATCGTGGGCCCCCACACGGGCAGCCAGGCCCGGCGCGTCCTGATGACCCTCGAGCAATGGGAAGCCGCGCACAGCGCAAGCTGACGCCGTCGTTCCCCGAAAGCGCCCATGTCACGTTCCGATGCCGCCCGGCCGCCCTGCGTCGCGCTGCTCACCCTGGGCTGCGCGAAGAACGTCGTCGACTCCGAAGAGATCGCGTCCCGCCTCGAACAGGCCGGCGTGACGGTCGGCCATTCCGTGGGCGATCCCGACGTCGTCATCGTCAACACCTGCGGTTTCATCGATCCGGCCAAGGAAGAGAGCATCCGTGTCATCGTCGAGGCCGGAGCCCTCAAGAGCGCCGACGGCCCCCATGCCCTGATCGTCACCGGCTGCCTGAGCCAGCGCTACGGGCAGGACCTGGCCGAGCTGCTGCCGGAGGCCGACGCGCTGATCGGGATCGACCCGGCGGCGGCCGCCGAGGCCGCCCTGCGTGCGCTCGGGCTGCCGGCGGTGCCCGCCGGATGCATCGGCCGTCTGCGCAGCCGGCGCCTGACGCCCGCCGCCTGGGGCTACCTGCGCATATCGCACGGGTGCGACAACCGCTGCGCCTACTGCGCCATCCCACTCATCCGCGGGCCGATGCGCAGCCTTCCCGAGGACGAACTGCTGGCGGAGGCGCGCTACCTGGCCGAGGACGGCGTCCGGGAGCTGAACGTCATTGCCCAGGACACCACGGCCTACGGAACCGACCGGGAGGGGCGGCCGACGGTGCACCGGCTGCTGCGCAAGCTCTGCGCGATCGACGGCCTGCGGTGGGTGCGGCTGCTCTACGCCCATCCGGCGCACATCGACGAGGAACTGATCGCCGTGATGGCCGGCGAAGAGAAGGTCTGCGCCTACGTCGACATGCCGCTCCAGCACATCAGCGATCCCGTGCTGGCCCGCATGGGGCGCAAGGTGACGCGCGAGGACGTCGAAGGCCTGATCACGCACCTGCGGGAGCGCATCCCCGGCGTGACGTTGCGCACGACGTTCCTGACGGGTTTCCCGGGGGAGACCGACGCCGATTTCGAGGAGCTGCTCCAGTTCGTGCAGGACGCGCGCTTCGACCGGATGGGCTGCTTCCCATACTCCCGCGAGGAAGACACCCCGGCGCACGACATGCCCGGTCAGGTCCCGCCCGAAGTCGCCCAGGAGCGCTGCGACGTGCTGATGACCGCACAGCAGCCGATCGCGTTCGAGTGGGCGGCCGGCCGCGTCGGGACGCGCGTGCTCGTGCTGATGGAGGACGGGGCGCCGTCCGTGGACGGCGCGCCGTCCGCCGACGCGCTCCGGCCGGCGCGAAGCCGGGCGGAGGCGCCGGACGTGGACCCGCTCATCCTCGTGGCGGGTGACGAGGTGCCGCCGCCGGGCACGTTCGTCGAGGTCGACATCGTCGGCTCCCGCGACTACGACTGCACGGCGCGCACGGTGGGAGGCGATCGTGGGACGCCTTGACGCCGGCGTGCTGTTCGGAGGGCGGGGCGGGACCGCCGTCATCGGGGCGGCGGGCGAGGTGCTGGACGAGTGCACGTCGACCAACGACGTCGCGCGCGAGCGGTTGCGCGCCGGCGTGCCCGACGGCTACGTCGTGGCGTCCGAGTATCAGGGCGCGGGGCGCGGACGGCAGGGCGGCTGGGTCTGCCCGCCGGGCAAGGGGATCCTCCTGAGCGTCGTGTTGCGCATCCGCCTCCCGGCCCGCGAACGCCGCCTGCTGACCATCCTCGGGGCGGTGGCCGCGGCCGAGGCCGTCCGGTCGTTCGGCGTGCCTGCGCGAATCAAGTGGCCGAACGACATCGTCATCGCGTCGCATCGCCGAGGGACCCTGAGGATCGCCAAGCTGGGCGGCGTGCTCGTCGAGGCGGAGGTCTGCGGCGATTCCGCCCCGGCGCACGTGCTCGGCGTCGGCATCAACGTGAACATGGGGCCGGGCGACCTGCCGACGGGCACGGCCACGCCCGCCACGTCGATGCAGAACGCGGCCGGCGCGTCGTTTCGGCGTTCGGCCGTGGCCCGGGCGCTGCTGACCGAACTGGACGGTTGGTACCGTCGCATTGCGGCGGGCCAGTCCGAGATGCTGCTGGCACGCTGGCGGCGGCGGAGTTGTCTTGTCGGCTGCCAGGTGCGCGCAGAGGTCGGGCGACGCGTCGTGGCGGGCACGGTGCGCGGAGTGCGCAGCAGCGGAGAGCTGATACTGGAGGTGGGGCAGGGGGAGCGCCTGCTCCTGTCGGACAGCCGTGCCCGGCTTCTCCCGTAGACGGTGTCACATAGGCCGCCCATCATTCGGCCTGGGGCCGCATGCCATGGCCGGAGGAGCCCTTCGGCGCGCGGGAATCTCTTGTGTTCCCGCAGGCGTCCTGTATCATGGCTGGCCGGCCGATCGGCAGGCATCCTCTTGGGAAAGGCCCACGCGCATGTTTCCGAGCAGAAGGCGTTTCGCGCCCGTCCTCCTCGTGTCGCTTGTCCTGAACTTCCTGTTCATCGCCCCCGGCGTCTCCGCCGACGTTCAGCCCCACACGCTGTTCGGCGACAACATGGTCCTCCAGCAGAGGGCCGACGTCCCCGTCTGGGGCACCGCCGACCCGGGGGAGGCGGTCACTGTCTCCATTGCCGGGCAGACGGCGCAAACGACGGCGAACCCGGACGGGTCCTGGATGCTCAAGCTCAAGCCCCTGGAACCGGGCGGACCGCACCAGATGACCATCGCCGGGAAGACGACCGTCACCATAGACAACGTCCTGGTGGGCGAGGTCTGGGTGGCGTCGGGGCAGTCCAACATGAACTTCGAGCTCGGCGACGCCGCGAACGGCCCCGAGGAGGTTGCCAACGCGAACTACCCGAGCATCCGCTTCTTCTACGTCAACGACAAGTCCCTCCCCGAGCCGGTCAAGACCGTACGTGGTCGCTGGCGCGTCTGCACCCCTGCCGACGCTCGAGGCTTCTCCGCCACCGCGTATTTCTTCGCACGACACCTCCATCGCCAACTCGACGTCCCCATCGGCATCCTTCAGTCCTCGCACGGCGCAAGTCCCGCCGAAGCCTGGACCGAAGCCCGCGCCCTCAAGGCCTGCATCCCCGAGGCCGTGGAACGCTACGAGGAAGTCCGCAACGATCGCATCCTCGAGCGACACGAGCGAGAGCTTGCGGCGTGGGAGGAGGCCGGAGGCGAGGCCGGCGGCCGGCCCAAGCCCCAGAAGCCCAAGCTGCCCCGCGCGGGAACCTGGGTCCACATGCCCAGCGGCTTCTGGAACGGCGCCATCTACCCGCTCATCCCCTACGCAATCCGCGGCACCATCTGGTACCAGGGGGAATCGAACACGGACACCGCAGAGCAGACGGCGGAGTACCACAGGCTGCTGCCGGCGATGATCCGATCCTGGCGGCAGGAGTGGGGGCAGGGGGACTTCCCTTTCCTCATAGTCGAACTGGCACCCTACCTCCGCGTTCGCGAGGAGCCCAGCGACGGCCGCTATCCGCGCGTGCGCGAAGCGCAGCGGATCACGGCCGGGAACGTGCCCCACACCGGGCTCATCTCCACCACCGACATCGGCGATGCCCGTGACCCGCACCCCAAGAACAAGCAGGATGTCGGGAGGCGACTCGGGCTCCTCGCAGAGGCCATGGTGTACGGGCGCGACGTCGTCTACTCCGGACCCGTCCTCGAGTCCGTTGAGATCGAAGGGAACCGGGTCCGGCTCACGTTCAAGCACGTCCACGGCGGGCTTGTCACCAACCCCCCGGACCAGCCCGTCACGGGCTTCGCCGTGGCCGGCGAGGACCGCAGGTTCGTCTGGGCCCAGGCCGGCATCGACGGCTCCGACGTGCTGGTCAGGAGCGACGAGGTGACCGCCCCCGTTGCCGTGCGATACGCGTGGGCCGACAACCCGGTCTGCAACCTGTTCAACAGGGACGGCCTGCCGGCGTTTCCGTTCCGCACCGATGACTGGTAGAGGGCCCGCCGGAGGCAGCAGCCCGTCGAGGAAGTCTTCTTGTGTGGCACAGGCGCCCCGCCCCGTCGGGCAGGCCTCGCCTGTGCGTTCTTGCGTGCCGTCAGGCCGTTCCAGACCTGGACCAACAGCCGAGGGCTTGCCCGCCGGGGCGGGCGGGGCGGCTGCTCCACACTTCTACAACGGGCTGATAGACGGGCACACTTCGCTTGCCGGGAATCTGACCTCAGGGCGATGTCGATGGCGTTTCGTCGCGCGACGCGCGAAGCGTGATGCGAAGGCGGTCCTTGCCCATCTCCTCCGCACCGGTTTCCCACGAGAGCTTGTTCATTCCGGCACGGTTCTGACAGCGCGATGGGCTGGAGAGCGTGGGGCGTGCTTGTGCTGCTGCAGCCCCCGCCGGACAGGATGGCCCGGCACGCTGAACCAGTACAATTGCTGTCGCTGCCCTTGAGGAGCAGTTCATCCTATGCGATGGCGAAGAGGAAGGCGTGAGCCTGCATATGGATTACTTGCATGCCATAACGTCCGGCACACCCCAAGTCTCACCGGGCGTATTCAGGCATTGTGTGTGCGAGGTAACCGTTCACGGATTTCCTGAGAATCTGCCCTCGGGGTTGGCGTATCCTGCCGCATCATGGCAGATGCAGCGACATCCGGATGCCCCAACTGCAGGCGGCTCGAAGGCCTTCTGGTCGCTCTGGAAGCACGCGTGACGGAGTTGGAGGCGCACAACGCCTCGCTTGAGTCCGAGATTGCCCGGCTGTGCAAGGACTCCTCCAACTCGCACAAACCGCCGTCCAGCGATATCGTCAAGCCGCCGGCGGCCAGCTCAGCGTCTGGGGCCAGCACCTGCCCGGGCAGCCCATGTGGGCCGAGCAGAACCTCCCCTGGATCGAGGAGACCCGCCCGGTCGAGCCCGATACGCACATGTGGGCGCAGGTCGAGATCGAGCTTGCCAGGCACCTGTATAACGCGCTTCGAAACGGCATCCCGTTCCCGATCAGGAACAGCGATGCGCTCGAAGTGGCGCGCATCTCGGAGATCGTCAGGAAGCAGAACCCGCAGTTCCATTGGGCGGAATAGAACCCCGGATTCCCGCGACGCTGAATGGAGGGGATAACGTGCACGCGATCGTAGTCAAGGCCGACAAGTCGCTCGAATGGCGCGAGGTGCCCGACCCGGTCATCAAGGCGGGCGAGATCCTGGTGGAGGTGCATGCCGCCGCGCTGAACCGCGCCGATCTGCTGCAGCGCGAGGGCAACTACCCGCCGCCCCCCGGCTGGCCGGAATGGATGGGGCTCGAGGCCGCCGGCGTGGTGCTGGAAGCGACGCCGGGCGGACGCTGGAAGGCCGGCGACCGGGTCTGCGCGCTCCTCGGCGGGGGCGGCTACGCGGAGAAGGTGGCCGTTCCCGCCGACATGGCCCTGCCGGTGCCGGAGGGGCTGTCGATGGTCGAAGCGGCCGCCATCCCGGAGGCGTTCGCCACGTCGTATCTGAACCTCTGCATCGAGGGCGGCATAAAGGCCGGCGAGACCGTCTTCATCCAGGCGGGAGCCAGCGGGCTGGGTATGGCGGCGATCCAGCTGTCCAAAGTCGTCGGCGCGAAGGTGGTCACCACCGTCGGGTCGGAAGAGAAGGCACGGTTTGTGCGCGACCTTGGCGCCGACGTGGCGATCAACCGCCGGAAGGAAGCCATCCCGGCCGTGCTGAAGCAGCATCCGGTGGACGTGGCTTTGGACTGCGTGGCGGGTAAGGACCTCGGCCCGTGCCTGGAGACGATGGCGCGCGGCGGACGCTGGATCATCATCGCCACGCTGGGCGGCTCCACAAGCGAACTCAACGTGACGGACTTCTTCAGACGCGGCGTCAGGCTGATCGGCAGCACGTTGCGCAGCCGGACGAGCGAGATGAAAGCCGAGATCCTCGCGGGCATGGAGACGCTGCTGTGGCCGGCGTTTGCCTCCGGCCGCGTCAAGGTGCTGATCCACAAGACGCTGCCGATCACGCAGGCTGAAGAGGCCCACGCGATCCTGCAGAGGCAGGAGAACCTGGGCAAGGTGGTGCTGACGGTCAGGTGAGGGCAGTTCCCCTTCAACCTGCGGTCCTGGACGGCCTCCACTGGAACATCAACGACGTACTGCAGCCGGGCGGTGGATAGAGTGTTTTCGCATGGGAGGCACGGCCTTGGCGTCTGTGAAAGAAGTCGTGCTTCAGAAGAAAGCGGTGGTCTTCGACCTTTTCCACACCCTCACGGCCATCGAGTCGAGCTGGGGCAAGGGGCTGCCCTTCACATGCGATATGCTGGGCGTCAGCCGCGAGGCGTGGGACGACCAGTTGCAGGTCCATTCCCGGGCGCGGCTGACCGGTCAGGTGCAGGACCCCATTCGCATCATCGGGGAGATGGCGCGGGCCATCGATCCGACGATTGGCGACGTGGCCGTTGTGGCAGCCGTGGCAAACCGCGTCAGGAGGTTTGAGGCGGCGCTTCTGGACATACCCGACGAGACGGTCGCGGTCCTGCAGACGTTGAAATCACGAGGCAAGCGGCTCGGGCTGATCAGCAATGCGGACGTGATGGAGGTCGAAGCTTGGGGCCGGTCGCCGGTGGCTGGCTTCTTCGATGCTGCGGTCTTCTCGTGCCTTGTGGGGACGGTCAAGCCGGAGAGGGAGATCTACGAATTCTGCCTCAACCGATTGGGCGTCAGCCCGTCTGAGGCGGCCTTTGTGGGCGATGGCGGTTCATCTGAACTGCAGGGCGCCAGAGCGGCGGGCATGGTAACGGTCATGATCACCGGCATCATCCGTGAGCTTTGGCCGGACAGGATTGAGGAGCGGAAAGCCCATGCCGACTTCGTGATCGAGCGCCTGCCGGAGCTTGTCTGAGATGGGGAGAATTGGGGCCACGAAAGAAGCCAGTCAATGACGGCAACACGACGATCCGTCCCTTCTCAGAGCCAGACGTTGAGCACGTGGCGACAGTGAAAATCGCGTGCTGGCGGCGCTTCTTTCAGAGCATCGTGCCCCCGCCCCGGCTTGATTCGCTGACGGTTGAGGAGGTATGCGCTAGTGTAATGTCCCATAAGTGCGGTTGATTAACAGTTCGCGGCATGGTATCATTCTCCGCATAGGAGGGTGAGGACCATGCGACGAGCCAAACCGATTGTGCTGGACAAGGAACAGACGGAAGTC
>JAAYEJ010000032.1 GCA_012728835.1 Candidatus Brocadiaceae bacterium
TCAAGGGGAGGCCATCTGCATAGCGCCGACGGCTCGGCCAGCTCCGGCAGTCCGGCGACGTGGTCGGTGTGCCAGTGGGTGATGAAGATGCGGTCCAGGCGTTCGATGCGCTCGCGCTCGAGCTGCGCGGCCAGGTCCGGCGAGGCATCGATCAGCACGCTCTCCTTGCCCTGAACGAGCAGACTGGCGCGGGTGCGCCGCGGGGCAGCGACTGTGCGTGCACGCGCCGCGGGCGGGGACGCCCGGGGCTACCCATCGAGGACGCCCGGGCTACCCATGGGGGGCCAGACACGCACGGCGCTGCCCCCCCCGCAGGCGTCCCGGCCGGCTGCTCAACCCCGGTGAGGCGGATAGCGCGTATTGCCGACGCGCCGGGTGACGCCTACCCGGTCGAAGTAATCCAGCAGCGGGATGGCGTATTTCCGCGTGGTGTCCAGCAGGTACTTAAACTTCACGCTCTCCAGGCGCCCCTCGTCCCGCAGGTAAGACTCCAGGATCCCCCGGGCGCGCGCGACCGCGTCGCGATGAAAGAACAGCTTCTCCACCGGCACCAGGATGCCGTGGTCGACAAGCGTCTGCAGGGCCCATGAAGCCTTCTGCGGCGAGGTCCCCGCCTGCGCCGCCATGTCGTCCGCCTCGGGCGGATAGAACCCGGCGTCCCTGAAGGCAGTTTCGATGCGGTCGAGAAGCACCCTGTCGTCAGCCGACAGATCCACCGAGTGCCCCGGCAGCGCCAGCCGCCCGGCCGCTTCCACAAGCGTGCCCTCCGCGAGAAGGAACGACACCGCGGCGTCCACCAGTTCCACCGGCAGGCCGGCAAGCGCGCCGATGTCGTCCGCAGGCACTCCCACGCTCTGCGGCGCCCCCTCGTGGTGCGCTCGTACGCCTGTCACGACCGCTTCGCCAGCGCGCCGCAGGGACTCGCGGTGGGCGTAGACGTCGGGCTTGACCGCCACGATGCGGCCGGATGCGGCCAACGCGGCCAGAACCTGTTGCAGGCGGCCGGGAGGCAGTTTCGCTCGGATCGACAGCTCGGACGACCGCGACAGGCCGGCCCGCGCGGCCAGCACGCAGTACTCCACGAAACGCGCCGGATCGCCGACGGCATCGGCCCGTGCCTTCAGGTCGTCTCGCACCTCGAACCGGGTCCGCTTGAGCCGCCGCTCGAGGGCCTCGATGATCATGCCGCCGCCGACCGTGCGCAAGGGCGTCGGCAGACGCAGGATGAAACGATCGCCGGGGCCGGCCACGACCGGCTTCTGCACGTGCAACTGCACCAGGCCGGACTGCCCGGCGGTCAGGCGGTCCGATTCGATGAGATGGAGCGTGGCGCCGGCCTCCGACGTGCCCGTATGCAGAACGACGCGCGCGCCCGTCTCCAGGACCAGGCCGGGGTGCGGCAGGAGTTCGAGCCGGCCGGCGTACCACTCGGCGGGCGCGAAGTAGCCGGCGGCCGCAACCGCATCGCCGCGGCCGATCGTGCGATGGTCCCAGCGCCGGACGTTCAGCGCCGCGCACTGGCCGGCCACCGCCCGACCGGACTCCTCGCCGTAGACCTCGATGGCCCGGACCTCGCTGCGCTCGCCGTGAGGCAGCAACTCGACCTCGTCGCCCACGCTGACGGTGCCCGAGATGGGGATCCCGGTGACGATGGTGCCGTGCCCGCGGGCGGAGAACGCCCGATCCACCGGCAGGCGGAAGACGCCGTCGGTCCGCCTGGGCGTGATCGACGACACGAGGGCGTCCAGCGCCCGGTAGAACGCCTCAAACCCGTCGCCCGTCAGGTTGCACATCGGGATGATCGGCGCGCCCTCGAGGAACGTGCCGCGGAGGAAGCCCCGCAGTTCGTCCGTGACGAGCGCCATGTGGTCCGCATCGACCCGGTCGACCTTCGTCAGCGCCACCAAGCCGTGGCGCACGCCGAGCAGCGTCACGATCTCGAGATGCTCGCGCGTCTGCGGCATTACGCCGTCGTCGGCGGCGACGACAAGGATGACACCATCCATACCGCACGCGCCGGCGACCATGGTCTTGACGAACGCCTCGTGCCCCGGCACGTCCACGATGCCCACCATGCGGCCGCCGATCGTGCAGGGGGCGAAGCCCAGGTCGATGGACAGGCCGCGTTCCTTCTCCTCCCTCAGCCGGTCGGTCTCGCAACCGGTCAGGAAGCGGATGAGGGCCGTCTTGCCGTGGTCGATGTGGCCGGCGGTGCCCAGCGTGATGTTGGGATGCGCGAGCGCCATCTCATCGCCCCGCCGACAGTGCCATGCGCACGGCGGCGACCAGATCCTCCTCGTCGCCGGCCAGGAGCGTGCGCGGGTCCATGCAGACCTCGTCGTTCCGAATGCGCGCGAAGACCGGGGGCTCGCCGAGGCGCAGCCGGCGCGCCAGTTCGTCCGCCGAGACGCCGCGAGGCCGGATGGTCACGAGCCGGGTGGGCAGGTCTTCGCCGGGCAGAGAGCCGCTGCCCATCTGCGAGGCCCCGTCGCAGACATCCACCTCGAAGTCCGCCGACTCCTCTCGCACAGCGGCCGCGATCCGCTCGGCCTGCCGGGCCAGTTCCTCGTAGGGTCGGCGCACCATCGCCAGCGTCGGCACGTCGCTCAGCGCCCGCTCCCCGTCAAGGAAGAGCGTGAGCGCGGTCTCCAGCACGGAGAGCGTCAGCTTGCCGACGCGCAGCGCGCGGGCCAGCGGGTTCTTCCGGACCGCCTCGATCAGGGTTCTGCGCCCGAGGATGAGGCCGGCCTGGGAGGCCCCCATCAGCTTGTCACCGCTGGAGGTCGTCAGGTCCGCTCCCGTGCGGATGGACTCGGGAAGTGTTGGCTGCTTCGTGAAGCCGAAACGGGACAAGTCGATGAGCGAGCCTGCGCCGACGTCGTCGATGACCAGCACGTTGTGCCGGCCACCCAGCGCCACCAGGTCGGCCAGCGGCACCTCGGACGTGAAACCGGTGATCCGGTAGTTGCTCGGGTGCACGCGCAGGATGGCGGCGGTGTTCTCGGTGACGGCGCGCTCGTAGTCGCCCAGATGGGTGCGGTTGGTCGTGCCGACCTCGACCATGCGCGCGCCGCTCGCGGCCATCACGTCCGGCAGCCGAAACGAGCCGCCAATCTCCACGAGCTGTCCGCGCGAGACGATCACCTCGCGCCCGGCCGCGACGGTATTGAGCACCAGCATCGTGGCCGCCGCGTTGTTGTTGACGACCGTGGCGGCCTCGGCGCCCGTCAGGAGCTGCAGAAGCCATTCGATCCGGGCATCACGCCGGGAGCGCTTCCCGGATTCCACACCCAGCTGCAGGATCGAGTAGCCGCCAAGTTCCTGCCCGATGCGCCGCAATGCCTCTGTGGGAAGCACCGCCCGGCCGAGTCCGGTGTGCAGGATGATGCCGGCGGCGTTGATGGCCCGGCGATAGTGCGGGCGGGCAGCGACACGGAGCCGGCTCGCAGCGAGCGCCAGAATCGCCTGGCGAACCTCCGCTTCGTTCGTTGGCCGGCAATCGCCGGAAAGCAGCGCCTCCCGCACGTGCTCGACCGCCTCGCGAACCGCCGCTGCGACCACGGCCCGGGGCGCCCCTCCGGCCCATTCGGCCAGGGCGGGCTCGCGGAGCAGCGCATCCACGGAGGGAATGCCACGCAGCAGATCGTCATTCGGTTGGGACAAGGCGGCCACCTCCCATGGAAGCACCCCGGCAACCACAGCATTCTATGGTCGGACAGGCGCACGGCGCAAGGACCCCATTTTCGGGCGCATAGATCCGCCCGAATCGCGTATACTGGTTGGGCGGCAGTTTCCGAGAGGAGGGAGAACGATGCGAACGCGAGGTCTGGGCATGCTTGGCCTCCTGTTGGCGGTGGGGCTCTGTCCGGTGGCTCACGGTCAGGGCGAGTTTGCGCTCACCCGAGTCCCCTTCTCCGGAGAGCCGCCGCCCGTGGCGGCCTTCGCGAGCCGGTATGCCCACGGCCAGGCTGAGAGGCCGCCCTCCGTGACGGCGTCGCCGAAGGTGTCCGCCCAGGCCATGTACTACGTCGCCACGTTCGGCGAGACCCAGGTGGCCATGCTGTGCGACCTGCAGCCGGAGCCGAGGCTGTTCGTCGACCGGAATCTGGACGGGGATCTGTCCGACGAGATCCCCCTGGCGGTCCGCGCCGCGCGCGCCGGCGATCGGGCAACGTCCGATCAGCCGGCGTTCGAGCCCGTCACCCTGACGATGCCGGGGGGCGGCACGGTCGACCTCCAGATGCACGTCTATCACCAGTCCGCGGGTTTCGGATACATGGAGGTGACGCCGGCCTCCTACCGCGCCGCAGAGGTCGAGCTGGCCGGCGTGCAGTACTCCGTGCACGTGGTCGACGCGACCCTGGACGGGCGCTACGACAATCGGTTCGGCGCCCCCGGACTGCAGGGCACGGACTGGATGGCCATCGACCTGAACCGGGACGGCCGCATGCAGGCATCCCGGTCGGGTCCGTCCGAGGTCTTTCCCCTCCCCCACATGGTCCGCGTGGGCGAGGCTCACTACGAGTTCGAGTTCGCGCCGGACGGCTCGTCCGTGCGCATCGCAGAGGCGGCCCCGGAGATTGGCACGCTGGCCATCGACGGCGACAACGCGCAGTTGACGCTGTGGTCCGACTCCGGGGTGCACGTCGTCACGAGCGCCGAGTCCCCCGTTTCTCTTCCGTCCGGCAACTACCGGACGGTGGAGGTTCTCCTGAGCCGCCAAAAAGGCAACGAGACATGGACCCTGAGCGCCCCGGGCGACGCGGGCGGCCTGGCGGACATCCGGATCGCCGCCGGCAAGACGACCACCGTCGAGGCGGGCGAGCCCCTGCAATGCCACATCGAGCCGACGGGAGCCGGGGGCCAGGTCTACTTCGGCTTCTCGTTGAGCGGCCGGGCCGGGGAGACGTACTCCGCCGGCGCGGACCGCAACGGCCGGCGCCAGGGCGCACCCGGCTTCGAGATACTGAATGAGGCCGGCGACAAACTGGCCGCCGGCACGTTCGAGTATGGGTGAGGCGGCACGTGCCAGTACTCGTGGCGAGTACCCAAAGGACTGGAAGGAAGGCTGCGGATCGAAGTGACCCCGAAAACGGGGCCGTTCGAGCTCGCCGACAACGAGCTCTGGTTCTTTGTCGACAAACAGCGGCGGATTACGACGGATGATGCGCATGGAGCGGCAACGCGCGGCGATCTGGCTGCCCTGCGACGCCATGTTCAAGAGCGGAAGGATTCAAACGTCCGGGACGCGCAAGGGCGAACGCTCCTGCATGCGGCGGCCGAAGGCGGAAATGCGCAGATCGTTGAGTTCCTTCTGTCCGCAGGCGGGGACCTGAGCGCGGTGGACCGGGCCGGTCGCACTCCTCTGATGCTGGCGGTGATGCATGGCCGTGACGATGTCACCGGGCTGCTCATCGAGCGAGGCGCGGATGTGTCGCTTTCGGACAGCGGCGGACACAGTCCGCTCCACTACGCTGCGGCGCTCGGACGCGTTGAAATCGCCCGGCTGCTGCTCGAGAAGGGAGCCGACCCGAAAGCCGTCAGCCGACAGGGCGCAACGCCGGCCGCAATGGTGCGCGGACCGAGTCGGGCGCAGATGCTCAAGCTCCTGGAGGAACACACCGGCGGCCGGGAGTAGCGCGCTTTGGGTACTCGTCTCCCATGGCAAGGCCGGCGCCCGCTTCCTCGCAAGAGGCGGGCGCCGGTCTTGTTTGACCATATCCCGCTCTCCAATTCTCTGGAGGCACTGATCGTGCACGATCATCGGGAATTCCTCGCCGAGCTGGGCCTCGACGTGGGGCTCCACGACCGGCTCCTGGAGTCCATCGGCGAGTCCTATGCCGAGGCGGTGCTTTCACAACGCACGCGCCCGGAGGCGATGGAGTACTTCGACCAGGCCGTGCATGAATCTCACGGGGCGCGGGTGAAGGAGATCGCCGACGCCCGGGACCGGGGCGCTCGCATGCTCGGGACGTTCTGCATTTACGTGCCGGAGGAGATCGTGCTGGCGGCCGGCGCCATTCCCTTCGCGCTCTGCGGCGGCACCGGTTTCTCCGTCCCCTATGCCGAAAAGCGACTGCCCCGCGACATCTGCCCGCTGCTGAAATCCACGCTGGGGCTGGCCTTCTCGAAGACCTGCCCCTACGGGCCGGTCAAGGACATGGCCGTCGGCGAGACGACCTGCGACGCCAAGAAGAAGACCTGGGACCTCCTGGCCGCGCTGGGCACGAACATCCACGTGCTGGAACTCCCGCAGACGAAGACGGATGCGGCGCGCCGCCTCTGGCTCAGCGAGGTGCTGGGGTTCCGGACGCGCGTCGAGGAGCTGACCGGCCGCCGGATCGAGGCCGACGCGCTCGGAGAGGCGATCCGGGTCATGAATCGCAAGCGGCGTTTGCTGGCCGAACTGGCCCAACTGCGGACGGCCGACCGGCCGCCCATCAGCGGCACCGACGCGCTGGTGGTCATGCAGGTGGCCCTGATCGACGAACCCCGCCGCTTCTGCGACGCGCTCGAAGGACTGCTGGCGGAACTCCATGAGCGGATGCGGAACGGGAACACGCCCTTCCCCGCCGGCGCCCGCCGTGTGCTCGTCAGCGGATGCCCCGCCGTGATGGGCAACTGGAAGCTGCACCACGTGATCGAGTCCTCCGGCGCCGTCGTCGTGGGCGACGAAAGCTGCACGGGCAGCCGCTACTACCGCCACCTGGTGGAGGAGAACGGCCGGTCGCTCCAGGAGCGGCTCGAGGCTCTGGCCGACCGCTACTTCCGGATCGACTGTGCCTGCTTCTCCCCCAACACCGAGCGCGTGGAACGCGTGGCGGAGATGGCGCGCGAGTGCCGCGCCGATGCGGTCGTGCAGTACGTCCTGCAGTTCTGCCACGCCTACAACGTCGAGTCCGTCCGCATCGCCGACACGCTCGGCCGGGCCGGCATCCCGTCGCTCACCATCGTGTCCGACTACGGAGGCGAAGACACCGGACAGATCCGGACGCGCGTCGAGGCGTTGCTGGAAAGCGTCGGCGTCTGATACGGAGACCTTGCATGATATCGGCCGGAATAGACGTGGGCTCGCGCACAACGAAGATCGTCTGGCTGGACGACGGGCAGCTTGCGCGGGCCGAGGTGTTCGATACGGGCGTCGAACCGCTCGACCGGGTGCTGAATGCCCTGGCCGCTTCGCCTGCCGACTCCATCGTCGCCACTGGCTACGGCCGGCGGCTCGTGGGCGCCCGGCTGCCCTGCCCCGTCGTTACGGAGATCCGTGCCTGCGCCCGCGGCGCCCGCTGCCTGGCGCCCGACTGCCGCAGCGTCATCGACATCGGCGGTCAGGACACGAAAGCCGTCGAACTGGCCGGCGAAGGCGGCTTCGGGCGGTTCGAAATGAACGACCGCTGCGCCGCGGGAACGGGCCGTTTCCTGGAGGTCATGGCGCGGGCGCTTGGCTATACCATCGAGGAGTTCGCCGCGGACGTCGACGACCGCCCGGTTCCCGTCAACAGCATGTGCACGGTGTTCGCCGAATCAGAGGTCATTTCGCTCATCGCGCGCGGCGAGGACCGGCGCCGGATCGCCCTCGGGCTCAACCTGGCGACCGCCCGCCGCGTGGCCGCCATGGCCTCCCGGATCGACCTCCGCGACCGCACGCTCTTCGTCGGCGGCGTTGCGCGGAACCCCTGCATGGTCCGCGCCCTTCGCGAGGAGTTGAAGGCCGACCTGATGGTGCCGCAGAGCCCGCAGACAGCCGTCGCGCTGGGCGCCGCGCTGATCGCCGCCGAGGCACGTTGCGCCGATGCCGATCAAGCGCTACAATCCCGTGCTCAGTACCAACAGGGGTAGGCGGCTATGATCAACACCGAACGCCGCAGGCGCGTGATGCAGCGCTCCATGCGCCTCGGGCACTGCATCTGCGACCCGAAGAAGCCCTGCCCGTGCGACCTCCTGAAGACACGCAACGTCTGCCTGTGCGCAGGCGAGCACCTGCCGGCGGAGTCGGGGCCGGTGCGGCTGACCCGGCTGGTCGAAAGCGCCGGCTGTGCGTCCAAAGTCGACCAGGGCATGCTCCGCACCATCCTCCGCGGGCTCCCGACCGTCGATGATCCCCGGGTGATTGTGGGCATGCCGGCAGGCGACGACGCGGGCGTCTACCGGCTGAGCGACGACACGGCGATGGTGCAGACCGTGGATGTCTTCACGCCGTCGGTCGACGATCCGTATCTCTTCGGGCAGATCGCCGCGGCCAACTCCGTGAGCGACGTCTATGCCATGGGCGGCCGGCCAATCTCGGCACTGTCGATCATCGGCTTTCCCGTCGGCGCCGTGCCCGACCATGTTATGGCCGACGTTCTCCGCGGCGGCATCGACAAGATGGCCGAAGCCGGCGTGCCGGTCATCGGCGGACACAGCATCAAAGACGCCGAACTGAAGGCCGGGTTCGCCGTCACGGGCCTCATCGACCCCGATCGTATCATGACCAACGCCGGCGCGCGCCCCGGCGACGCACTGGTTCTCACCAAACCGCTCGGCACCGGCATACTCGCATTTGCCGCACAGATCGCCCGGGCGGCCGATGAGGACATGGCGCAGGCCGCCGCCTCCATGACCGCCCTGAACAGGGCCGCAGCCGAACTGATGCTGCGTTTCGGCGCCCACGCCTGCACGGACGTGACGGGCTTCGGCCTGGCCGGCCATCTGACGGCCATGGCCGCCGCCAGCGGAGTGGACGTCGAGGTGGTCTGGGACGACCTGCCGCTGCTCGACGGCGCGCTGCAGTGCGCCGTTGACGGAGTGCTCTCGGGGGGCGTGGAGCGCAATCGCGAAGCGTCCGGCGGAAACGTCGACGCCTTGGACGGCATGCCGCCTGTGGCCCTGGACTTCTGCTTCGATCCGCAGACATCCGGCGGGCTGCTGATCGCCCTGCCGGCGGAGGAGGCCCGCGCGCTCGTCGCCGAACTCCGCGCCGCAGGCTGCGCCCGGGCCGCCGTCATCGGCCGCGTCACGGCACGCGGTACGGGACGCATGGTCTTGAAGACGACGGGCGCCCGAACGCTGCCGGAGGCGACGCCACGCCCGGCGGTCCCGGCCGCACCGGCCACCGCCCCTTCTGAGACGGAGGACTGCTGTATGCAACCGGCGGAAGAGGAGTGTTGCGCGCCGACCCAGGGCGCCGCACCCGGAACGGCGGACGGCGTGGCGGGCGTTCGGCAGAAGTTCCAGGCCTTCCTGGGCGCGGCCAATGCCCCGGGCGGGCTGGACGCGTACACCAAGCGCATCGTCGCCATCGCCCTCTCCGTGCTGGCGAAATGCGCGCCCTGTGCACGCATGCACATTGCGAAGGCCCGGCAGATGGGCATATCGCAGGAGGAGATCGACGAAGCCGCCTGGTTGGCCATCTCGTTCGGCGGCTCACCCCTGATGCTGTTCTACGACGAGTTGAAGCGCAACGGAGGCGAATAGTGCCTGGTGGTGCTCCTGGTCTTCAAAACCAGTGTGGGGCTCGAGAGAGTCCTGGGTGGGTTCGATTCCCATTCGCCTCCGCCACGACCTTCGGGACTTTGAGCCGAGGAGTCAGGTGAAGCAGACAGTCCAGAGCGACGGCGACCGGCAAGGAGGCCGGCCGGCGAGGCTGGCCCGTCTCGTTGCGTTGCCCGCGGTCCTGTTGATCGCCGGCGCCATGATCGCCTTCGGAGCCGCGTTCCATCGTCTGCCCGTTCTCATGGAGCAGAAAGTCGATGCGCCCGCGCTCAACCCCGATCCCTGGGCGGAGTTTCCCGACTTCGGCCCGCCCGACCTTCCGCCGGACGCCGTCCCCGGGCTGGTCGAGATCATCACCCTCGATACTTCGGAGCCCGAGCTGATCCGCGAGGCCAGTTTCGGCGGCGTGACCCGCAATCCCCACGGGGAGATCGAGCGGACCTACACCGGCCGGCCGCCCTCGCAGTGCCCTACGTGACTGGGCTGAGCCCGGGCCATGGTGGCCATGGCCGAACCGAAGAAACCGCCGCTCACGGCAAGGCTGTCCCGCTGGCGGGCCCTCGTACAGACGGGGTTTCTTTTCGTCTGGCTCGGACCGCTGGGGCTGCGCGCCCACAACGTCTGCGCGCCTGTCTTCCACTGCTACTCCTGCCCGCTCGCGTCGTTCGCCTGCCCCATCGGCATCATTGCGAACTTCAGCGCGCTCCATGTGTTTCCGTTTCTGGCCTTCGGCACGCTCCTTCTCGTGGGCGGCCTGATCGGCGGGCTGGTCTGCGGGTGGATCTGCCCGTTCGGGTTCCTGCAGGACCTCATCGGCCGCCTCCCGACGCCGAAGTTCCGCCTGCCGGCCTGGTCGGGTTACATTCGTTTCGCCGTGCTGCTCGCACTCGTGCTGATCCTGCCGTTCCTCTTCGGCAAGGACCATGCCCTCTTCCTCTGCCGTCTCTGCCCCGTCGGCGCCCTGGAGGGCGCCGGCCCGAGCATCGCAAAGGCCGCCCTTGCGGGCGACGCCATCATCTGGCCGAATACCGTCAAGATCGTCATCGTGGTGCTGATCCTGACCGCGATGTTCCTCACGTGGCGACCCTGGTGCCGCCTCTTCTGCCCACTCGGCGCAGTTTACGGGTTGCTGAACCGCTTATCGTTTGTCTCCCTCGGTGTGGACCGGGAGAAGTGCACGCAATGCGGGCGCTGCGCGCGGGAATGCCGCTACGGCGTCGATCCCGCCGCGTCGCCGAACAGCTCACGCTGCATCCGCTGCTTCGAATGCACCCGGTGCGAGTCGCTCCACGTGCAGACGCCCTTTTCACGCCCGAAGCCCGTCAGCGCTCCCGCGGAAAGCGGCATCCCGACCGGGAGTGGAGCGAAGTAGCCCAGGACCACTTCCGATCCCAACCCCTTTTGTCAGCGGAATCGGACTGCGGTTGGCGTATCCTGTGAGTAGGATACGCAGGCACGGAAATCACAATGACGCTGGGATTCTCGAAAAACCGGCGCAGAGAGAAGCTCCGCCAGGAGGCCTTTCCGGATGACTGGCTCCGCATCCTGGAAAGGAACGTGGCGTTCTACGGTCGGCTCACGCCGGAGGACCGGCGCGAGTTGCAGGGGCACATACTGGTGTTCGTGGCCGAAAAGGAATTCGAGGGCTGCGGCGGGCTCGAGATCACCGACGAGATGCGCGTGACGATCGCCGCGCAGGCCTGCATCCTGCTGCTGCACCGCGAGACCGGCTGCTACCCCGGCCTGCGCACGGTCCTCGTCTACCCGGGCACCTACGTGGCCCACACCCGCCGCACGCACGAGGACGGCGTAGTGTCGGAAGGCCCCGAAGCGCGCCTCGGCGAGGCCTGGCGGCACGGCCCCGTGGTGCTGGCCTGGGACGAAGTAGCGTCGGACGCGACGGATATCCGCGACGGGCGCAACGTGGTCTTCCATGAATTCGCCCACAAGCTCGACGAGGAAGACGGCGCCGAAAACGGCATTCCCGCGCTCCCCCGCCGAAGCATGTACCTCGCCTGGGGCCGCGTGCTCGGCAGGGAGTATGAGCGCCTTCGCCGGGATGCGGCGCGCGGCCGTCCGACGGTCCTCGACGAATACGGAGCGGAGGACATGGCCGAGTTCTTCGCCGTGGCCACCGAGTGCTTCTTCACCAAGCCCCTCCCGCTGCGCCGCCGCCATCCCGAGCTCTACGCCGAGCTGGCCGAATTCTACCGCCAGGACCCGGCGGGGGCGGCCGATCCGCAGGCCCCGGCCTGACTGCGGCCGGCCGGGCAGAGCATTCTATCGGCGATCCCTGCCAGCCCCGTCGGCCGCAAGAAGGGCGGCGCCGAGAGCCCCTGTCATCTGCGGCTCCGGTGCGATCCGTACCGGCTGGCCAAGCACGCGCGAAAGGGCCTGGTCCATGCCGGAGACAAGGGCCACGCCGCCTGTCAGCGCGGTCGGCGAGCTGACCTTTCGGCCGGCCATCGTGGCGATGCGCCCTGCGACGGCGGCCTGCACGCCCGCCACGATGTCCTCGGCCGCCGCGCCGTCCGCCAGCAGGCCGATGATCTCCGTCTCGGCGAAGACAACACATACGTTGCTGATGGCGACCCGTTCGCGGCTCCTGCTCGCCAGGCGCCCGAGTTCATCCAGGGGCACGTCGAGCTTCCGAGCGACCATTTCGAGAAAACACCCCGTCCCGGCCGCGCACCGGTCGTTCATGGCGAAATCCCGCACTGCCCCGCTCTCGTGCAGCTTAATGATCTTGCTGTCCTGCCCGCCGATGTCGACGATCGTCGCCGTGTCGGGTAGAACGTGACGCACTCCGCGCGCGTGGCAGGTGATCTCCGTGACGGTTGTGTCCGCCGAACCGATGATGTTGCGTCCGTAGCCGGTCGCCACGGTACGTGCCAGATCGGACCGCGCCAGCCCGTTCTCGGCCAGCAGCCGGTCGAGCAGGCGCTGAGCCCGATCATCCTGGTCGGTCCCCTGGTCGGTCTTGCCGCTCCCTCGGACCTCCAGGCCGTCAGTCTCAAGCAACACGATCTTGATCGCTCTCGAGCCCGCGTCGATGCCGGCGCAGATCACTTCTCTCTCCTCTGATGAACCGCCTCGGTCAGCGCCGAGAGGCGCGTGCACAGGCTCGCATGGTATGCGTCCGACAGCGTCGGCACTTCGATCTCGATGCAGGGGATCCCCAGCCGCTCGCCGACGGTCTCCGCGATGATCGCTCCTTCGGTCGCGCAGTGGCTGGCGCCGGGGATGCGCGAGACGATCACGGCCTCGGCGCCGGCGGCGGAAGCGTCGGAGCAGATGCGTTCGGCGCGGTCGGCCGCGCTCCCCACCATGGGGTCCGCCAGAGCCGTCCGTGCGAGCGCCTCCATCGGGCGCAGTGCCTCGTCTATCTGCTCCAGCGAATGGCAGAAGAGATATTCCGTGCCGCACAGGCGCCCTCCGCACTGCTCCAGCAGGTTCATGACCCGCAGGTCGGCGACGGGATTCACCCAGAATATGCGCGGCGCACCGGCAGGCAGCACGCCGGCCCGTGCGGCCACCCGGCGGCGCGCCTCCGCCAGCAGTCCCTGCAGCACGGCCCGCGTCTCTGTTGCGTCCGAGCAGTAGTGCAGGGCCAGCATCTCCGCGATGAGCAGCTCCAGCGCCGGAAGCGGACACGGGTCGCTTCCGTACGCCAGCAGGCGCAGCTCGCCAAGAAGCCGGCGGACCTCGTTCACCTGGCGGATGCCGGCGGCAAGACGCGATTCGGAGAGCCGGCAGCCCGCCAGTTCCTCCATCGGCCCGGCAAGCCGCCTCAACTCGCTCTCGACGAACTCCACCTGCTCGACCGGCGCGACGAATCCTCCGGGCAGGCGTACTGCGGGCTCCCCGGGATCCGGCCGGCGCCGGGCCGGCATCTCCCACCACGTGATGGCATGGCCCATGTGCTCCAGCCGCTGGGCAATGGCTGAAAAGTCGTCGCACGTCGCCCCGACGCTGCACGTGAGCAGGTCCGGAATCGGGAAGTGCTCGCCGTTTTCGAACGCCCCGAGCATGGCGCGCACGGGACAGAAAGACTCGTCAATCCCGAGCGAGTCCGCGATGCTCAGCAGGCCGGCGCTGTGCTCCATCACGCACGGGATCCACCACGCGCCGTCGGGGTAGAATGCCACCAGCCCGGGCAGAGACCATGCCATGACGGCGACAGTGCCGAGATCCTTCATGACGCCGACGAGCTTGCGCCCCTGGGCCCGGGCCCGATGGAGCCGCTCGTCCTCAGTCAGCAGCAGGTTCCACAGGCGCAGCGAGGCCTCCGAGTTATCGTAGCGCAGCGACCGCAGGCGCAAGTCTCCGTCCTGCACGTGGCGGCCCAGCGGCCCTCCGTACCAGGGCTCCTCCATGCCTGCCCGGCGCAGTGCCTCATGGCGCGCGTCCCACTCTTCAAGGCTGATCTGACGTGGAGACGAGTTCATCGCAGCATCTCGACAAGCGCCTCGATCCGTGAGGCCGCATGGCCGTCGATGCCTTCGCCGGTTGCGGTCGTCACGACCACGGGCACGTCGGCCCACTCCTTCAGCCTCTGGGCCTCCGCATGCCATTTATCGCACCACGTCCAGTAGCGGAACACGGCGCCCTGCACGCCCCGCTCGGCAAGCCGGGAGCTGAGCCAGTCGTAGAACGGGTCGTTCGGGCGCCGGAATGCATCCGGTATGGCCCCGAAGTATGCAGCAGCGAGGGCCTCCGGAAAGTCTGCGCCGACGGCTTCGAGATCGAGAGGCGCCTGCCTCGCCAGTTCGCCCGTGACGGTCGCGTCGAGAACGATGGTTCCCCCCGCGCGCTCACAGAGGTCGGAAAGCCTTCGCATATCGCCGGCCGACGGGCCCCCGATCAGTGCGAGGCGCACTTTGTCCCCCGAATCCTCCCTGGCGGGGACGTCGGTCTCGGATCGACATTCGCGACATGCATGGGCAATCATCTCGCCTGAAGGAGCGGTCCCTCCCAAACTCTCCAGGAACCGCCCCATGCGCCGGAGTTCCGAAACGTAGAGCCCCCGGGCCGCCGCCGTCTGCGTGGCGGGAACGTTCATCAGGAAGACGGGCATATCGCCTTCACGCGAGGCCGTCTCCGCAACACGCCGCATCTGGTCGCAACGCGTCGTGAACAACGCGGCCGCAGCGCCGGGATAGTGGACCACGCTGTGCAGGAAGGACCAGGCGTACGGGCAGACGCCGCCGGGCGCCGCGGCATCGGGCGGAATCGGGCCGGGCGTGATCCTGCTCGGTTCGAAACCGTGCGCGCGCACCCACTCAGGCGGAACAAAGGGACAGGTATATATGACTCTCCTCATGCCCGCCCGCCCTTTTGCTCAGTCTGCGCACGTTCTGGCCACGAACACGCCCTGGACGAGTTTGTTCTCGTGCGCCAGCCGCTGCAGGAACTGCATCTCGCCGGCGATTTGCGCCATCACGGCCGAGTCGAAGCCGACGATCTTCATCGCGTCGTACGTCAACTGCATGCTCACCATATTAAGGTAGAGGTCCACGTGCGGCGCAAATCTGTCCGTGCATTCGGCCGTCAGCACGTCGCACCCGTTCTCCGCAAGCAAGCCGCCGTACCCCTGCAGATCCTGGATGTTGTTGAACTTCATGAAGGCAAGAAGCCTCTCGGCCTCATCGCCATCGAGCCCGGCAGGCCCTTCGATCCAGTCTGTGAACGCGATCACGCCGCCCGGCCGCACCAGCCGGACCGCCTCTGCAATGAGCCGGCCTTTGTCCACCACATAGCACCAGGCGTCCTCTCCCCAAACGAAATCCGCAGAGCCGGAGGGAAGTTCGCTGTTGCAGACGTCGGCGAGGATGAACTCCACGCGCCCCGCCAGCCCTTCGTCGCGGCAGCGTCGCCTTCCGCGCGCCACCGATCGTGGGGTGGCGTCCACGCCGGTCATGTGATCCACCTTACGGAACCTCAGCAGGAAACGCATGCCGGCTCCGGTGCAGCAGCAGAGATCGATCCCCCTCATGCCGGGGCCGATGCCGGCCCTCTCGGCCAGATCCGTGGAGGACACAAGCCCTCCGACGTGGATCTGCTCGCCCATCAGAAGCTCCCAGAGGTCCCCCTCCGGTCCGCCGTACACGGCCTGCACGTCAGAGAGTCCGATCGGTTTCCTGGCCACCTTCATTGGCACGCTCTCCGCACTCAAGGGCAGGGGCAGGATGATTCTACAGGCGCTCCGGCCGCCGGACAAGCAGGAGCCGCGGCAGGGCTTCCCTGCCGTTCCAGGCGCGCCCTTCTATGCTGTCATACGCGAATAGTAGTGTCCGGTCTTCGGCGGATAGAAATGTCCGCTTTCCTTCGGGTGGAAGGAGAGCGGATGGAGGGAGACCGGATCGAGATGAGCCAGAAGGAGCAGGATCGGCTCAAGGTGATGGCGTCGGTGATGGAAGGCAAGAGGACTCAAGAGGAAGCGGCGAGGATTCTGCATCTTTCCGAGCGGCAGATCCGTCGCATCCAATGCGTGCTGAAAGCCGAAGGCGA
>JAAYEJ010000033.1 GCA_012728835.1 Candidatus Brocadiaceae bacterium
TCAAGGGGAGGCCATCTGCATAGCGCCGACGGCTCGGCCAGCTCCGGCAGTCCGGCGACGTGGTCGGTGTGCCAGTGGGTGATGAAGATGCGGTCCAGGCGTTCGATGCGCTCGCGCTCGAGCTGCGAGGCCAGGTCCGGCGAGGCATCGATCAGCACGCTCTCCTTGCCCTGAACGAGCAGACTGGCGCGGGTGCGCCGCAGGGCCGGATCACTGCGGGCGGCAGTGCAGTTCGGACAACTGCAGAAGAAGGCCGGCACCGGAATGCAGCCGCTCGAGCCAAGGAAGACGAGTTGCAGGCGTTCATCGATCGGCTTCATGCGGTATCGATTTCCTTGCTGCTATATCTGCAGGTTCTGCAGTGGTCTCACCGCCAGGTAACACGGCTCTTCGTCCGACTCGCCATCGAGGTCGACCAGGGCGAAGCCGCACCTTCGGAACAACGCCGTCTCCGCCGCATTATCCCAGTTGTTGCTGCACCGGATGTACTCGCACCCCGACTCGCCCGCGATTCGAATGGCGTGGCGCAGTGTTTCCGTTGCTACTCCCCCGCACCTGTACTCAGGCCGCACCAGCGTGCGCTCCAGATAGGCCAGCCTCCTGGCCGCAAGCGGTCCTTTGCCGCCGATAGGGCCGATGTCCAGATATACCCCGCCGAGCACGTGCTGATTCCCGCCCACGGCGCAGACGAGGGCGAGACTCCATTCATCCGGCGCTCCCGCGGCAGACTGAGATACGCTGCGGGAGTGCGCCAGTTGGACGGCAAAAAGCGCCTCGGCTTCTTCGGGCAATGCGTCACCGTCTCGAAATACCTCGATGACATAATCGGGAATGGCGCCCATTTTTCGATCCTCACTTGGCCCGTTCAATCTGCCCAGTCGAGTTCAACCAGCACGAAGTAGTGGTCGCTCGGGTAGCGGCCGCCGGGGGTGTCGCGCACGATCTGCGCCTCCGTCGACCTGAGCGGCCCGCGTACGAAGATCCAGTCGATCCGCTCGGGCCAGTCCGGCGGGTTTGCGCCAAAGGCGTGGTAGGTGCGATGCCCGGGGCCGGCTTCGGAGAAGCCGTCGCATGCGTCCCGCCAGCCCGCACGTCGGTAGGTCTCGATGGCCGGGTTCGTCGCGGACGCATTCATGTCGCCGGCCAGCACCTGCGGGTAGTCGGCCGGATAGGCGGCGGCGTCCTCGTTGACCAGGCTTGCCTGCCGCTCGCGCGCGGTCTGGCCGACGTTGTCGAGGTGCGTACTGACCACGCGCAGCTCACGCTTCGTCGCCCGCTCCACCAGGCGCACCCAGTTCGCAAGACGGATGTACTTGCTGTCCCAGGACTTGCTGCCGGGCACGTGCGGCGTCTCCGAGAGCCAATAGCCGCTGCCGCAGGCAAGTTCGAAGCGGTCACGGCGCCAGAACAGCGCGTTGACGCCGTCGCGCGAGCCCGGCCGTTCAGGCAGAGCGTAGGTATCGAACTCCGGCAGCGCCTCCCGCAGGTCCACGTACTGTTCGGGCCGCACCTCCTGGCAGCAGATCACGTCGGGCCGGCGGCTCCGCATCACCTCGGCGCACGCCTCCCTGCGCAGGTCCCAGTGGTTCTCGCGGTCCCAGTCGCCCCGGCACCGCACATTGCAGGTCATCACTCGGATGCTCATGTCGTCGAAGCTCCCGATCTCACCGGAACAGGAGTCGGACAGCATACGCAGTGCCGTCGGCGGCGGCAAGCGGCGGGACGCGTGCACACGCCCGGGCACACGCGCATTCGCGAGGGCCCGGCCCAAGACTCCGTGCCTCAATCCGCGCCGTGACGGCGCACGTCCTGAGGGCGGCCGCCGACAGACGCGGCACGCCCCCCGTCACACCGGCGTGCACAGGCCGATCAGGTCTTCGAGCTTCGCGGTCGCCATGGCCATGACGGTGTCGCAGGCGCCGTAGTAGATGCGCACGGTGCCGTCGTCTTCCAGGAGCGTCGCGGTGACGAAGATTGTGAAGCTCCGGTAGCCGTCCGTCTCGTAGTCGTACGGCGCCTCGGGCACCATGAGCGGATCCTTAGAGAGGCCGACGATCCGCCAGGGCTCCTCCAGGTCCAGCAGCATGATGCCGGCGCAGTAGAGCTTGTGCCAGTTCTCGTCGCGCCAGGTCGGATAGACGGTGTCCGGATCGAAGTGCGTCGCGTGGAAGATCGTCAGCCAGCCCTTGTCCGTCTTGATCGGCTGGCCGGCGGGCCCGTTCTTGCGGTTGCAGAACGGGACATCGTCGTACTTCAGCACCAGGCGGGTGTTGCCCCAGAACCGGCCGTCGGGCGACTCGGAGTACCAGGTCTCGAACGCCTCGGGCTCGCGGCGCCCGTAGACGGGGAAGGGGCGCTCCAGGCGCGCGATCCTGCCGCCGATGCGTTCGGGGAAGACGATCATGTTCCGGTTGTCCGGCGCGGTCAGCGTGAGCAGCTCGAAGTTCTCGAAGTCGTCGGTGACGGCGATGCCCCCGCGCAAGCCCTGGGGCGTGTTGTCCGCGAAGGTGATCCAGACGCGCCCTTCCAGGACAGTCATGCGCGGGTCCTCCGGCATCGTCGTGCCTTCGGGCTTGAACGCGAAGTCCTCCTGTACCGTCCAATGGATGCCGTCGTCGCTGTGGGCCAACCTCGTGCTCTGGTCGTACTTCTTGTAGCGGTCGACCCAGTGCAGGTTGCGGAACAGCATCACGTAGCGGCCGCCCCACTTGACGACGCCGGCGTTGTAGGTCATGTCCGACGGGAACGGTGCATCCTTCGCCGTCAGGATGGGATTGCCTTCATAGCGTTTCACAGCGGGACTGCTCTTCCAGGTGAATCTGGACATCGTCGTGCCCTTCAGTTGGGAGACGAGCGGCGTTCGTCTTCCGCTGCGCGCTCAACGGCCAGGAGGTCAACGTCGCCCTCGCCGGCCATCCGGCCCGCCGCTGCAGAGCCGAATCGGATGATCCTGTCCGGGCCGGCAACGGACAGAACGCGGCGCTGGATCTGCCCGATCCGCGCCGAGTCGACCGCCCTTGTTGCCCATGTGCCTGGCAGCGCGGAAGACCCTCTCTGTGCGTCCATTCAACGGCGAGCGCAGCCGCAAGTCAAGCAGTGTCTCGCTCAGTCTTGCGGGCCGGGCTGAGCCGCCGCCGGCGCATCCGCCACCGGGCCCGAGCCGCGCAACGGGTGCGGATATGCATGCGGCGTGTAGAACTCCGTCCAGGTGTCCGGCTCGGTGCACTTGTACAGGGTGCCCTGGATCGGGACGGTCGGGTGAGCGCCCACGTTGGCGTCGCTCACGGTCGTGCAGTCCTGATCGGTCGCCCAGTAGGCTACGCCCGGCGCGCCGGTGGCGGGGCGCTCCGAGAGCGGACCGCAGCCGATGCCGGCCGTGCCGTCGAACGCGTCGTTCTGGTTGAAGAACTCCCGGTTCTCCACCACCTGATTGCGCGGGTCCCTCACGACGCGGTACTGCGAGGTGGAGTCGGGAACCGTGTCCCATTTCGGTGCAACGGTCAGGCGTGTCTTGGCGGAGGAGACCACCTGGCGGGCCTGCCCGGCGCCCGTGCCGGCGTCGATAATGACGCCGTAGCGTCCGTCGTCGGAGACCGGCAGCCGCTCTCGCGAGTCCTCCAGGAAGTCCTCTCCCCCGCCGGTCGCCGTGCCGGAGCCGTACACCCGGTGCTGAGCGGGCAGGAGTTCCGTCCCGCTCCGCATGTTCTGCCAGTAATACGAGTTCGTGACGTGCTGCACGTACGTGGCGCCGTCGATGGCGTCGTCGTGCTCCTCCGTGATGGCGCAGGTCAGGGGACCGGAGATGACCTTGTTGCCGAACACAAGCGCCTGCCCGCCGCCCTGGCTGACGAACAGCCCGCCGAACGTGCCCATGTCGACGCGGTTGCCGTAGACTTCGGCCTGCATGGTGCCGAACAGCTTCGGCTGGTTGCCCGGCATGCCGAAGACCGGCCAGCGGTTGGAGGTCGCCCCGGAGAAGGCGTTGTAGCGCATCACGTACCGGCCGCCCTGCCCTGAGCTGACGCCGAAGGTCGGGCCCGTGATGACGTTGTCTTCGAAGTACAGGCTGGCCGCCGTCCCGAACTCGAGCGGGAGGTTCGCCCAGGACGTCTCGTTGGCGCCGTAGACGCCGGCGGAGGTACCGCCGTCGATCACGTTGTTGTCGATGACGCCGTGCACCGTCCCGCTGACGTACACCACCCGGCCCGGCCCGCCGGGGTTGACGAGCTTGTTGTGATCGATCCGCACCTTGTCGATGGCATGCGCGGTGCGGTTGGCCAGGTAGACAACGTTCGACTTCCCCCCGCCGTCGAGCGTGAACCCCGTGATCCGGAACGGCTCGTTCAGGTCCGGCGCCGCCGGCCAGTACCGGATGACGCCGCCCAGCCGGTCGTCGACGTTGCCGGTGATGACGGTCTCGCCAACCCCGGCGCCCCGGAGGACCACGCCCTTCGTAATCGACAGACAGGCATCCCACGTGGCCGTTCCGGCGGGGACGACGACCGTGTCCCCCGGGCCGGCGGCGTCGATCGCCGCCTTCACGTCCGCATAGGCCGGGCTGGCGGCCGTGTGGGTCTCCGCGTAGCTCATGCCCGTCAGTGCCGAGACGGCGAACAGGACTGCCAGAACCACCCTGGCCGTTTGCATGGTTCCGCCTCCACAAAAAGGTAAGGGGCAGGGGCATGTCAACGACCACAAACTACCACGAACACCGTCCTCCTGCAACCCCGTGCAGATGCCGCCGTGCATGACATCTTCTCCGCGCGGGCGGGTGGCCGCGCGCGGCCTGCCGCGCCGGGGCGCTCACGGACCGGGTGTCACGCCGGCGCTACGGGCCGCCCCCCTGCCGAACGGCTCACGCACCGGCTGCGCACAGCACCCACAGCCACAAGGCGGCTCCGGAAAGGGTTGCCAGCGTCACCGGCACGCCCACGCGCGCGTGCTCCGCCCAGGTGATGCGGACGCCCAGCGCGGCCGCCTGTTCGACAACGATGATGTTGGCGATGCTGCCCACGATGAACAGGTTCCCCGCCAGCGTGCTGGAGAGCGCCAGCACGGGGCCGGCCAGAGGATGCGTCGCGAACGGCAGCAGGAGCATCGTGGCCGGGACATTGGAGACCAGGTTCGACAGCACGGCCGTGACGATGAAGAGCCAGCCGGGCCGGTGCACGTCGATACCGCCGGCGGACAGCCACCCCGCCGCCGACTCAAGCAGCGAGCACTCCTGCACCGCGCGGTTGACGACGAACAGCCCCGCGAACAGCACCAGCAGGTGCCAGTCGACGGCCGCCAGCATCGGCCGTGACGCCATGCGGCGGCTGGTGAGCAGCACGCCGGCGGCCGTCAGCGCCACCACGTCGCGAGGCCAGGAGGTCAGGAGGAACACGACCACCACACCGCCCAGCACAACCCCGCCCTTGGCCGTCTGCCAGGCGTCGAAGGCCGCCGCGTGCACCTCCGGTACCGGCGTCTCCACATGCCAGCGGCCGCGGTAGAGCCCGCAGACGATGGCCCAGGCCACGCCGAGGCCGAGCACGGCCGGCACACCTCCCTGCAGCAAGTAGGTCGTGAAGTGCAGCCCGAGCATCTGGCCGATGAGCATGTTCTGCGGGTTGCCGATGAGCGTCGCCGCCGACCCGATGTTCGCCGCGCAGGCCAGCCCCAGGAGGTAGGGCACGGGGTTCAGCCCCCGGCGCGCGCAGCCCTCCACCAGCACCGGCGTCACAGCCAGGCAGACGATATCGTTCGCCAGCAGGGCCGACAGCACGCCCGCCGCCCCGATCAGCAGCCCCAGCACCACCGGCGGGCTCGCAGTCAGGCCGGCCAGCCCATGCGCCACCCGGGTGTAGAAGCCCCCCAGACGAAACTGCGCCGACACGACCATCAGCCCCATCAGCAGCGCAATCGTCGAATCATCGACCGACTGCCACGCCGCGTGCAGGCCCACGCGCCCCGTGGCCAGGAGGGCGATCGCCCCCAGCAGTGCAATCCCGGTGCGGTCCAGCGCCAGGCCGTGCACGCGCCCCACGATCATGCCGAGGTAGACGAAGGCGAATACCAAGAGCACGATGGGGTCCATGTGGCGGCATCCTCGGCCGGCACCGACGCGCCGGCGAAAGCGCGCGGATTATACCCCTTGCTCCGCGCCGGGCGCCACGACATCCGCACGACACCGCGGCGGTCCGTGTGCGCCCGCGCGCGCTCACTCCCGGGCGGCGGCCATGAAGGCCTCGATGTTCTCGAACGGCGCATCGCCGGGCACGTCGCAGCCCGTGGCGAGGATGAAGTTCCCGTGGCCGGACATCGACTCGCGCAGGGCGAGCACCTGGCGGCGGACGCCCTCGGGGTCCATGTTCCGCACCACGCCGACGGGGCTGATGTTGCCCATCAGCACGACGTCGTCCGGCAGGCGCCCCGCGGCCGCCGCGAAGTCCACCGCGCTGTCCAGGCTCAGGGCCGCGCACCCGAGCGTCGCGAACTCGTCCAGGAACGCCGTCGTGTCCCCGCACATATGGTAGATCGGTGCGGCGTCCTGCAGCGCGGCGGCCAGGATCGACACGAACCGCCCGGCGAACTCCTGGAACCGCCCCGGCCCCAGGATCAGCGCCGTCGGGTCCAGGAGCATGATGAGGTCCGCGCCCGCCTGTTCGAGCGCCAGCGCGTAGCGCGTGACCACGCTCGTGGCCAGTTCGACGGTCCGCAGCACGAGCCCGGGCTCGAGGATGACGTTCATCGCGATGTTGTTCGCGCCGCACAGCAGCGCCGCCAGCGTGAACGGAGCGGTCACATAGGCGCCGCGCAGAACGCCGTTCGGCAGCAGTTGCCCGAGTTCCTGCACCGTCTTGATAAACGCGTCGGCTCGTCCGTCCTTGAGGATGTCGACCGCCTTGAACTGGTCCAGGTCGGCCGGCGTCTCGACCGGGTGAATCTCTATGCTCGGGCTTTCGTGGAGCGGGAACCGAACCTGCAGCCCGACCCCGCTGGCCTCCACTGCCAGGTCCATGAGCGTGAACACGGCGTCCGGCTGCACCTTGCGATACAGCGTCTGGAGGCTCCAGGCATGGACGCCCCAGTTGAACTCGTTCAGCTTGATGCTCGTGTGCGTGAGCGCAGCCGCCGGGTAGCCGACCAGGGGCATGACGGGCGTGCGGCCGAGTGTGGCGATGTAGTCGAGCAAGCGGGGCATGGGGGAAGTCCGGCAGATCGGGGATGGACGGCACGGAAGACAGGGCGCGCAGAGCGGTTACCCGCCTGCATTCACAGGTCGGGGAGTATGGCGTCGTACTCGGCGAGATTCAAGTGCAACGCCGCACCGCACGCGGAATCCGGCGCGAGATTGGCGTATCCTGTGTGAGTCGACGTGCAACGAACGCGGATGCGCTGCCATGCTCGGATTCTCGAAAGACCGCCGGCGGGCCCGGCTCCCGGAGGAGCCGTTCCCCGAGGAATGGCTGCGCATCCTCGAGTCGAGCGTGCCGCTGTACGGGGAGCTGTCGCCGGACGATCAGCGTGAACTGCGCGGGCACATACAGGTCTTCCTCGCCGAGAAGGAGTTCGAGGGCTGTGGCGGACTGGAGATCACAGACGAGATCAGGGTCACCATCGCCGCGCAGGCCTGCTTTCTGCTGCTCCACCGCAAGACAGATTATTACCCCGGCCTGTACACGGTCCTCGTCTACCCGAGCAGCTACGTCGCGCACACGCGCCGCTGGTCCGCCGGCGGCATCGTGACCGAAGGGCCGCAGGTGCGGCTCGGTGAGGCGTGGCGCCACGGCCCGGTCGTGCCCGCCAGGGACCGCGTTCGCGCCTGCCAGCGATGCATCACGGCCGCCACGCCGACGGCCGCGGCGATCCATGCCCACAGATCGGCGCCCGGCAGATCCGCCAGCAGCATGAGCAGCGGCAGCGCGAACACGCCCGCCGCCACCACGACGAGCGCTATGCGCCACGCCGCCCCCCGGGCCGTGCGCCGGTAGGAGCCGAACAGCCGGTTCCCAAGGTTCAGCATGACGGCGGCGCCGCCGAGGAGTGCCACTGCCGCCGCCGGCCACGCCGATGCGTCCACGAGGTGCTCCGCTGCAAGCCCATGTTGCCGCCACTGCCGCCATTGTAGCCAAACGACCGTCCCGGGACATACCCCGCTTGACCTCCGGGGGGGGGAACGCTACATTGCAGGGAGTGCCGGCCACACGCCGGCCGGGGTGGAGTTGCGGGCGGCGGCGAGCGGACGGGCATCGTGCACCGAGGCCGAGAGGGGCAGCAGATGGAGACGGCGGGGCAGGCGAATCGGACGCGCGCGATTCTGGCTGGGTATGGGACATTCGGGCTGGCCGTTGTTGAGGGCGCATTCCTGCTCGCCGTCGCCGTCATCGTGGGCCTGTTTGTCCATCCGGCGGTTGGTTCGCTCGCCTGGAGGTACGGCATCCCGATCGGCAGCCATCTCCTGGTCGGCGTGGCGCTGCTGGTTGCCGGGTACGCCGCCGCCTCCCGCGTGGAACGGGGAAAGACACTGGTCGGGCTCTTGTTGTCCATATCGGTGGCCCTCCTGTCGATCGGGATGGCCGCCCCGTTCGCGCTGCTGTTGGAGGGCCGGACCGCCGCCGACACCGCAGCCACCGGCTGGGAGTGGTCCGGCTGGGCCACCACGCTGGTCCTGCCCATCCTCGGATCGCTTCTGCAAGGCAGACGAAAGGACGGCCAGCCGGTGCTGCCGTCCCGTTCCATCGGCGTCGCCGTCGCCTATGCCCTCCTTCTCCTCGGGGGTCTGGTAGCATCCTGCACGTTCCTCATAGCCGGCCTCTACGACGGGAGCTTCAAGCCGTTCGCGCGCTGGCAGGTCTGGCTCGTCGGCGCAGCGCTGCTCCTGCTTCCCGCTTGGGCACTCCTGCTCCTGCACAACCGAGGCGGCCTGAAGAAGTGCCTGCTCAGAAGCCCCGCCGGCTGGACGTGCCTTGCGCTCATCGGCTGCTTCGTGGGTGGGTTCATCGAGAGCGACCTGGACAACCGACCCGATCCGTCCGTCATGCAGGGCCTGGTAGCCCAGATGCGGCAGCGGGACGGGATTCCCGATGAGGACAACGGCGCCGAACAGGTCTCCCTGGCGGTCCACAACATGCGGGACGTCCAGACACCCGATACGGATCTGCCGTCCGGCGTCTGGGAACCGGAGGCGTATCCGGACTGGCGCGACTACGCGGACGCTGTGGCGGAAGCCCTCTCGATGCTGAGGCAGGCAAGCGCGAAACCGATCGACTACCCCCTTGCGTATGTCGATGACGGGAACGGAGCCGGGATTGCCGATGACTCCGCCACCGACGAGGCGCGGACGGCGGCACGAGCGCTGCGGCTGGAGGCTTGCCGGGCGGACGTCGAGATGGGCGACTCTCTGGCCTGTCTGGATGCGGCCGTGCGGATCGCGGCGCCACTGCGCAAGAGGACGCACTGGGATGCGCTGAGCTCAGCGGCCCAGGAGTCGGCTGCACTGGAAGCCCTCCGCGACATCCTCCTGGCGCAAAGGCCACGGCGGGGCGACCTTGAGCAAGCCGCGGAGCTTCTGGGACGATGGGAAGACGTGTGCCGCGTCGATCCTGAGACTCGCTGCCTGCTTGCCCGAATCGAGGCGGCCCACGCCCTGCACGACATGTACGCCATGGACCTGAACGGGCGGATTGGCGGATTCCTGGTCCTGCGGATCTTTGACATGGAGCACATGAGTTCAGTGGTCGGCGAGCGCCTCGACGCATTCTGCAGGGACCTTCGGTCGCTACCGCCCGCGCACGTCTTCCGCAAGCACCGCCACCGGTTCACGCTGCTCCTCCCCGGGCCGGCAGGACGGAAGGGCAATCCTCTCGGCACGCTGGAAGACATCCTGGTGGACCTCGCGATTGGGTATCGCGCGTACCCGCTCGAATGCAGTCTGGGTTCGGCTGCGAAGCGTGAACTCCTGCGGGGCTGGGTGGCCGCCGCCCGCATGTGGGACGCCGAGCGCCGGCTCCCCCGGACGTGGCAAGACCTTGTGCCGAAGTATCTCCAGGCCGCCCCGGAGGATCCATTCACGGGCCGACCGCTGGGACTCCTCCACGCCGAGAACGCACTGGTGATGTACTCGGTCGGTGTGGACGGCGAGGATGCCGGGGGCGACGGCTTCTTCAGCAACAGCGAGCGCAATGCGGAGAACAGACGTCTCGATGACGAAGGCCTGCCCGATTCGGTGCCGGACGACATTGTCCTGAAGTTCGAGGTGCCCGATGCCTGATGAGAACCCGGACGCAGCCGCCGCCGAACTCGAGTGTAGAGAGAGCGGCCCTGCCGCCGCCTGGATGGCCGGCACCGGCCTGTCCATCGTGTTCGGAGTCCACGCCTGCCTGTTGGCTGCTGCCGCCGTCGCGATCCTGGCGCTCACCCCCTTGGGGTTCGTGCCGGCTCGCGCCCTCCCCTGGGCGGCCGGGGCGCTCTGGGTCATCTCGGTCGGCGTCGGCGCCTTCTGGGCCTGCTGCGGACGAAGCGGCCGGTTGTGGCCCGTGGGGCTGGGCGTCGGACTGGACGGCTTCCTGATCGCGTTGGGCGTGCATTTCTGCGCGGTGGAACTGCCGTCCTCCGTGGTCGGCGGCATCCTGCTGGCCACACTGTCGGCCGCCGGCCTCGTCGGGGCACTGATGGGTGGGCGCGCACAGGCCCGCGAGCGGCCGGCCGATGCCGTCGGCCGGTGGCTCGTGAGCGACGCCTTGCTCGTGCTGGGCGCCGTCGCCGCGCTCTGCACCGCGATCGCGGTCGGGTTCCCCGGCGAGTTCGAGAACCTGACGCGGGAAGAGGCGCGTCTGCTGGCCGTGCTGAGCGCGTTGCCCGCTTTGGGCGCGCTCCTAGCCCTCCGAGGGATCGGCGGCATCCGACGCTGCCTGCTCAGGAGTGCGACCGGCCTCGCAGTGGTTGTGCTGCTGATCGCCTTAGGAGCGGCCCTGACGGCCCGCGTGCTGGCCAACAGGGCTGCCGACTCACTGATCGACCGGGCCATCGCCGAGTTCGGCAGGACCCACGCCGTCGCCGGACGCCGGGCGGTCGGCGCACTCGCAGACGCGGCGCGGAAGGCGCCCCTCTGCCAGATGGGCGGCGGCTTGCGGGTTCCGCTTTCCTTGCGCCAGGGATGGCCGTGCGGGCCGTCGCGGGAACTCACGGAGGCCCTGGCCGAGGGTCGCGCGGAGCTGCAGGAGGCGCGCGCGGCCCTGGCGCGCCTGGACGGCTCGGTGCCGATCGCGCTCGACGCGGAGGCCGCCACGACCGTGAGGCCCCGTCTGCTCAGTCTGACCGCGGTGCTCTGTGCGGCCGCCCTCGTGCCGGACGCTCCGGCCAGCGAGGCCCTCGCCCTGCTGGACGACGCACACAGCCTGGCACTATCCGAACTCCCCAACCGCAGCCTGATGCCGGATTTCGCGGCGGATGAGGAGATTGTGCTGGCCGCCTTCGAGCGCCTTCTGTCGGCACGCGCCCTCGATGCAGCGACGGCGCGCGACGCCCTCGAGCTGCTCGCCGGATGGGAGGATCGACGTGAACGTGCAGCCTCGTTCTGGGCGGCGCTCGCGCGCGTCCACGCCGCGACGTCGGCCGTCGGCGCCCACAGGAAGCGGAGCGCGGAGAGCGTCCCCCTCTACCTGGTGTCGCTCGCGGTCCCGCCGGCCGCCATCGTCCGGGCGGTCGACGACGTGATCGAACGCTTCTGCGCCGACCTGGACGGCATGCCGGCGGCACGGCTGCACGCGCAGTACGGCCGTTCCGCATACCTGGATCGCGTGATGGACAACGCTCTCGACCAGATCGCCGGCCGTCTGACCGGACGCCGGGTCCAGAACCGGTCGGACGTGTGGCGCCTGCAGGCCGAGTCAGAGGCCGTCGGCCCGGTGGCGGACGCCGTCACGGCCCATCGGGCGAACGCCGCCCGCCTGCGCCTGCTGGCGGCGGGGCTGACGGCGCGCCTGCACGAACACACGACCGGTCAGCCGTCGGACGGCATCGGCACCCTTGAGGAACAGTCACCGGTCCCGCTGCGCGATCCCTTCTCGCCGGACCTCCTGCAGAGAGTGGCCGAGGGGGGAGAGGTGGTTTTCTTCTCCGCTGGTCCGGACGGCCGGCCGGGCGGCGGCAGCGGGCCGTTCAGCACTCGCTGGCCGGCCCGTCCCGGCGCCGAGGGAGACGACATCGCCCTGCCCCTGCGCCGCATCCCCGCCATTACGGGCGAGGGGTAGGAGCCGCCGGTCCCTCAGGCACGCGGGCCACGGGCCGAAGCGCCCCGGCGGCACCGGCCGTGCCGTCCGTCCACCGCGCCGTGCCGTCGTTGTCCGTCCTCCGCGTCCTCAGCGTCCTCTGCGGTGCCTTCGTCTGCCCTTCCTCTCCGGGCACTGTGGTTGACCGGGGTGCGCGGCAGAAGTACACTCCCCGCAGTGCCGTTCACCGCCGAATGTCCGCCAGGGAAGGAATCCGCACATGGAACTGCCGAAGGGCGTCAGGGCCGTCTGGGATCTGGACAAGGCCCACCGCGAGGCCACCCCGACACGCGAGCGGGTCTGCATCAACGGGCTGTGGCGCTGGCAGCCGGCGGGCGACGCGCCCGACGCCGTGCCGGCCGGCGCCTGGGGCTTCTTCAAGGTGCCCGGCTGCTGGCCCGGCATCACGAACTACATGCAGAAGGACTGCCAGACCGTCCACGCCCACCCGGCCTGGCGGACCCTGAGCCTGCCGGAGCTGAAGGCCGCCTGGTATCAGCGCGAGATCGGCGTTCCGGCAGACTGGGACGGACGCCGCATCGTGCTGCGGGCGGGATACGTCAACTCGTTCGCCACCGTCTTCATCGACGGCAAAGAAGTCGGCGAGATCCGCTTCCCGTGGGGAGAGATCGACCTGACGAACGCCTGCCGCGCCGGCAAGACGCACCGTTTGAGCATCCACGTGCTGGCCCTGCCGCTCAAGGGCGTCATGCTCTCCTACAGCGACAGCGCCTCCTCGCGCGAGGTCAAGGGCTCGGTGGGACGGCGCGGCCTCTGCGGCGACGTCTACCTCGTCGGCGAACCGGCCGGCGCCCGCATCCGGCACACCAAGGTGGACACGTCCGTGCGCAAGTGGCGCATCACGTTCGGCGCCACGCTGGAGGACCTGAATCCCCGCGCGCGCTACCGGCTCCACGCCCGCGTCATGGACGGCGTGCAGACGGTGGCGGAGTTCACGAGCGAGCCGTTCCGCAAGAGCGCCCTGAAAGACGGTCGCGCCTCGTTCGCGAAGCCCTGGAAGCCCGACAAGCTATGGGACACGCACACGCCGGAGAACCAGTATGACGTGCAGCTCTCCCTGCTCGACGCGAAGGGGAACGTGCTGGACGCCGCGCTGCCGGAGCGCTTCGGCTTCCGGGAATTCTGGATCGAGGGCCGGGACTTCTACCTGAACGGCACGCGCATCTACCTGTCCGGCGAGCCGATCGACAACGCCCAGATCGGCGCCGCCTGGGCGACCTACGACGCGGTCAGGGAGACCCTGCAGCGCTTCCGGAGCTTCGGCATCAACTTCGTCTACACGCACAACTACGGCTGCACGCCCGGCTCGCACCTGGCCTTCGAGGAGGAACTGAGGGCCGCCGACGACGCCGGCATGCTCGTGTCTTTCAGCCAGCCGCATTTCGGCCACTACGACTGGGACGCCGACGATGCCAATGGCTACGCGCGGCACGCGGAGTTCTACGCGCGCGCGGCCGGGAACCACCCCTCGGTCGTCTTCTACTCGACCAGCCA